>NZ_VKHS01001328.1 GCF_014141525.1 Streptomyces calidiresistens | reverse complement strand
GTGGGGGACCTCACGGGATCACCACCAGGTCCCGGATGTCCTCCAGGCGCCGCTGCCCGATCCCGGAGACGTCCAGCAGTTGCTCGACCGACACGAACGGGCCGTGGCGTTCCCGGTGGGCGACGATGTTGCCGGCGAGCACCGGCCCCACCCCGGGGAGTTCGCGCAGCCGCTCGGCGTCCGCGAGGTTGAGCAGGATGCGGCCGTCGGGAGCCACTCCCTCCGGAAGGTGATGGGGCACCCCCGGGCCGGTCCCCGCGGGAGGGGCCGGATCGCCGGCCAGCCCGACCGCGCCCACCGGGATGTGCTCGCCGTCGATGAGCGGCCGCGCGCGGTTCAGCGCGCCCGGGTCGGCGTCGGGCAGGAGGCCGCCCGCCGCCTCGATGGCGTCCCCGACCCTGGAGCCGGGCGGAAGGGTGTGCAGGCCGGGACGACGGACGTCGCCCGCCACGTCGACCACCACGGGCGGGGTCTCCTCCGCCGGCTCGGCCCCCTCCGCCGGCCCGACCCCGGGGGAGGCGTCCCCGGACGGGATCGGGGAGTTTGCGGCGGCCGGTACCGGCCGGGGTCGGGAGGAGGACCAGTGGTGCACGGCGAAGCCGATCGCCACCACGAGGAGAACCGTCAGGGCGAGGAGGGTGCGGGGTTCCATCCCGCAGCGCAGCCGCCATCGGGCGATGGTGTCGGCGAGCCCCGCACGCCCGGGGCCGACCGGTGGTGCGGGGACCTCCTGCCCCGGGAGCCGATCCGAGGGGGGCGGCTCCTCCGGACGCCCGGCGGTGTCGGGGGCACCGGAGCCCACCCGATCCCCCGGGGTGCGGAGGAGGTGGGTGGTGTCCGGGGTCGCGGCGCCGGCGGGCGGCCCGTCGGAAGCGCCGCTCCCCGGGACGGGGGTCGC
>NZ_VKHS01001327.1 GCF_014141525.1 Streptomyces calidiresistens | reverse complement strand
GCCCTGCCACGGTGCTCGGCACGGTGACGGTCCGGGAGGGTGCCCTGCGGCCGGGCAGGCACGAATGTCCCCCCGCGGTCCGGGAAACCCTCGCACCCCTGCTGTCGCTCGCCGAGCGGGAGGTGGTGAAGGAGGAGGAACTGGCGGGGACGGGGGTGCCGGCCCCCGACTCGCCCGGTCCGGCCGAGCGGGAATGGCTGACGAGTGTGCTGACCGCTTCCCGCGGGGGAGCCGTCCACGTGCCGACCGAGTGGGAGGCGTCCGACCGTACGCGGCGCGCCACCCTCCGGACCCTTGCCCGGGCGGTCGATCTCCACGGCCACCGGGGGGAGGACTACCGGGAGACACTCTGTTCCGCCGTGGTCTTCGGTGAGGATCTCGCGTCGGATCCGATCCTGGCGGGACTTCCCGAGGCGGAAAGCTGGAGGGGGACGTTGCTCCGGCATTACTCCGTCGGGGCGTGGCGGCGACTGTGGGCGGCGCTGGTATCCCGCGTCGATGCCGGGGAGAGCGGAGCGGGCCGCACGGCGGGGGAGTTGCGCGACTGGCTGGCTGACCGGGCCCCGACCGGCACGCTGCGGGGTCTCCTGGAGGATCTCCCCCCGCTCGATGCCGCGCACGGTCGGTTGGCCCCGGCCGAACGCGAG
>NZ_VKHS01001326.1 GCF_014141525.1 Streptomyces calidiresistens | reverse complement strand
CCACCGCCCCCGTCACCACCGACACCGTCCTCCGCCTGGCCGCCGCCCTGGAGCTCATCCAGTCCTGCGCCCTCATCCACGACGACGTGATGGACGGCTCCCTGCTGCGCCGGGGTCGCCCCGCGCTCCACGCCGAGTTCGCCGCCCGATACCCCGACACCCGCCCCCGCGGCCGTGGCACATCCTTCGGCACATCCGCCGCCATACTCGCCGGAAACCTCGCCCTGAGCTGGGCCGACGACATCGTCACCGACCTCACCTCCCCACCGGTCGACGCCGTCCTCCGCCTGTGGCGGACCATGCGCACCGAAATGGTCGCCGGGCAGTACCTCGACCTCCACGCCCAGCACACCGGCGGCGGATCCACGGCCCGGGCCCTGCGCATCGCCTGCCTCAAGAGCGCCCTCTACACCGTGGAGCGCCCCCTCGCCCTGGGAGCCGCCCTCGCCGGAGCCGACCCCACCACCACCGACGCCCTCTGCTCGGCGGGCCGCTGCGCCGGAATGGCCTTCCAACTGCGCGACGACCTGCTGGGCGTCTTCGGCGACCCGGCCCGCACCGGCAAGCCGTCCGGCGACGACATCCGCGAGGGCAAACTCACCTACCTCCTGGCCATCGCCCGGCTCCGGGCCGACGCCGCCGGGGACCGGGCCACCTCCGCGCTGCTCCACGACGCGCCCGGCGACCCCGACCTCTCGGTCTCGGACACGGATCGCGTCCGGACCGCGCTGGAAGCCACCGGCGCGCGCGCCGTCGTGGAGACCGCCATCGAGCAGTTGGCGGCCGACAGCGCCCGCCACCTGGCCGGGATCCCCCTCGACCCCGCCGTCCGCCACCGGCTGGGAGCCGTGCTCCGCTCCGCCGCCGGTACCCGGAACACCGATCCCCCCACCACACCCACCC
>NZ_VKHS01001325.1 GCF_014141525.1 Streptomyces calidiresistens | reverse complement strand
GATCGGCCCTGCCGGCAGGGTACTCCGGCCCCGGCCCCGGGCGGTACGCCCGCCGTGTCGGCGAGGTTGCGGGGGCGGGTCGGGGGATTCACCGGACGGCCGGCGATCCGGTGAGGGCCGCCCGGAACGGGCCGGGACCGGGGCGCCGGACCGGCGCGAGGGCACGGGGCGGCGTTCGGCACTGTCGGTGGCGGCCCGTATCCTCCGGTACATGCTCGATGATCCCCAGACCACGCAGACCACCGGAGACCGGTGGGCTCGGGGGGCGGACCCCGTCCCGGCGGGCGGTGGGACCCCCGTCGCCCCGGAGCGGTCCCCGCTGTCCGTCCCCGAGGGCTTCCCCTCCGGATACGCGGTGGTCGACGTGGAGACCACCGGGCTGGACCCGGAGGACCGCGTGGTGTCGGTGGCGGTCTACCGGGTGGACGGCCGGGGCCTGCCGCAGGACCACTGGTACACCCCGGTGAATCCGGAGCGGGATCCCGGTCCGGTGCACATCCACGGTCTGACCGCCGAGATGCTGGAGGCGGCCCCGCGGTTCCCGGAGATCGTCGAGGAGTTGTCGGAGCGGCTGACCGATCGCGTGCTGGTCGCCCACAACGCCCTGTTCGACTGGCGGATGCTCTCGCGCGAGTACGCCCGGGCCGGCCACCGGGCCCCGGTGACCCGGCGGTTGTGCACCATAGCGCTCGCCAAGGAACTGTCGTTGCCGGTGCGCAACCACCGGTTGGAAACACTGGCGGCCCATTACGGGGTGCGCCAGGAGCGCGCCCATCACGCCCTGGACGACGCCCGGGTACTGACCGAGATCCTGCGGCCGGCCCTGGAACGCGCCGTCCGCCTGGGGGTGGAGCTGCCGCTCCAGGAGTGCCGTCCGGTCACCCGCTGGCGGGAGGGCGGGGCG
>NZ_VKHS01001324.1 GCF_014141525.1 Streptomyces calidiresistens | reverse complement strand
TGTGTATAAGGGACACGCGCGAGCTGACCCTGCGCGTGGAGCCGGGGGAGACCCTGGCGGTGGTCGGCACCTCCGGCAGCGGCAAGTCCACCATCGCCCAGCTCCTGCCGCGCTTCTACGACCCGGACACCGGGGCCGTCCGGCTCGGCGGCCACGACCTGCGCGACCTCACCCTCGACTCGCTGCGCGACGCCATCGGCCTGGTCCCGGAGAACCCCTTCCTGTTCTCCGACACCCTGCGCGCCAACGTCGCCCACGCCCGCCCCGACGCGACCGACGCCGAACTGCGCGCCGCCGCCCGGATCGCCCGCGCCGACGGCTTCATCCGCGCCCTCCCCGACGGCTGGGACACCGTCGTCGGCGAACAGGGCCTGACCCTCTCCGGCGGCCAGCGCCAGCGCATCGCACTCGCCCGTGCCGTGCTCTCCGACCCCCGGCTGCTGATCCTGGACGACGCCACCTCGGCCGTGGACGCCCGCGTGGAGCACGAGATCCACGAGGCGCTGAACGAGGTGATGGCCGGACGCACCACCATCCTCATCGCCCACCGCCGCTCCACCCTGCTGCTCGCCGACCGCATCGCCGTCCTGGACGCCGGACGGCTGGTGGACGTCGGCACCCGCGAGGAGCTGGAGGAGCGCTGCCCGCTGTACCGGTCGCTGATCGCCGACCCCGAGCGCCTGGCCGGCACCGAACGCGACCCCGCCGGGCTCGCCGACCCGGCGGCCCGGTCGGCGACGGACGGCGGGCCCGTGTCGGCGCCGGCCGGCGGCATCACCCCCGAGCTGTGGCGCCGCCCCGAGGACCGCACCGGCGGCGGTCGCGAGGACGAGCGCCCCGGCCTGTCACCCGGCGCCGCCGTCCCCCCGCCCGGCTCCCCCGGCGGGTTCGCCGCGGCCATGGCC
>NZ_VKHS01001323.1 GCF_014141525.1 Streptomyces calidiresistens | reverse complement strand
CGCCCCCCTGGCCCCCGGCCCCCGACCGCCGGCCGCGCTCGGCGCGGTCTACCGGGCACAGCTCTCCCGCGCCGGGGTCGCCCGCATACCGCTGCTGTTCGTCGCCGGCTTCCAGTCCGTCGGCATCATGATCCTCATGCGGGGGGTCGTGGACGGCGGCACCGGCGAGGAGGCCCGCGCGGTCGTGGCCGGCTCCACCGTCCTGGTCGTCGCCTTCGTGGCGCTCAACCTCCTCGCCCAGTACTTCGGGCGACTGCGGGCCACCGGCGGCCTGGACCACTGGGCGACCCTCCCGGCCCCGGCCGCCTCGGTGGTGCTGGGCACGGCCGCCGCCTACGCCTCCTTCACCGTTCCCGGGGCCCTGGTGACCGCGCTCATCGGCTGCGCGCTGTACCAACTGCCGATGACCGGGCTGTGGCTGCTGATCGCCGTCGTTCCGCTCGCCGGCGCGGCGCTGGCGGGCCTGGGCGCCGCGCTGGGACTGCTCGCGCCCCGGCAGGAGCTGGCGACGCTCTGCGGCCAGCTGGGCATGTCGGCCGCCCTGCTGCTGGGCGTGCTGCCCGCCTCGCGGATGCCGGAGCCGATCCAATGGCTGCGGGACCTCCTCCCCTCCACCTACGGTGTCGAGGCCCTGGCCGAGGTGCTCGGGCCCGGCCCGGACTGGGGGTCGGTCGCGGCGAACCTGGCGGTCTGCGCGGCGATCGGCCTCCCGGCGCTGGTCCTGGCCGGGTGGGCGTACCGGCGTGCCGCGGGGCGCTGAACACCCTCCGCCGGCCCCGGGGCACCGGGACCGGCGGACCTCCCCGCCCCCGGTCTCGCCCGAACAGGCGTGCTCCGGGTCGAACACCACGCCGGGGCCGGCAGGATGACGGGGTGACCACCCCATCCTCCCCGTCCCCCTCGTC
>NZ_VKHS01001322.1 GCF_014141525.1 Streptomyces calidiresistens | reverse complement strand
GCCGGAGCCCGCACCCGACCCCGAGCCGGTGACCCGCCCCGCCGTGCCCGGCGAACCGGCACCGGGGGAACCGGCGCCCGGCGCCGCCCCGGAACCGGCGGACGGCCCGGAGTCGGCGGACGCCCCGGAGTCGGCGGACGCCCCGGAGTCGGCGGGCGACATCGCGGCCGACACCGACCGCGGGCCCGCGGGCCCGCCCGGTGGAACGACGGACCCGGCCCCCGACACCGACCGGGTGCCCGACCCCGGGTCCCGGGCCGACACCGCCGGGGACGGCGGGAGCCCGGACACCTCCGCGCCCGAACCCGTGGACACCGGCGAGTGGCGCCGCGTCCGCCCCGGCCTGCTGACGGTGTGGCGGCTGCTGCTGGTCATCTGGATGGGTCCGCCGATCCTGCTCACCGCCGTCCTGCCCGCCGCCCTCGGCGCCCCCGCCTGGTCGGCCCTCGCCCTCGCCCCGCTCGCCCTCGCCGGCTGGCTGTGGTGGGTCCTCGGCCGGCACTTCCGCTCCTGGCGCTACCGCGAACGCCGCGACGACCTGTTGATCGGCCGCGGCGTGCTGTGGCGCCAGCTGACCGTGGTGCCCTACGGCCGGATGCAGCTGGTGGAGGTCACCTCCGGGCCGCTGGACCGGAAATTCGGGCTCGCCCGACTGCAGTTGCACACGGCCGCCGCCGCCACCGACGCGACCATCCCCGGCCTGGACCCGGCCGAGGCCGAGCGCCTGCGGGACCGGCTCACCGAGCTGGGCGAAGCCCGGTCGGCCGGCCTGTGAGCGCCGACCGTCCGGACGGGAACGGACACCACGAGGCCGGAACACCCGGGGACACGCCCCCGCGCACCGGGGACGGCACGGTCCCGCCGGCGTCCGCCGGGACCGGCGACGCGGAGACCCCCGACCCGACC
>NZ_VKHS01001321.1 GCF_014141525.1 Streptomyces calidiresistens | reverse complement strand
GTGTGCCCCCGACTGTCCCCTCGACCGGACGGTCGGGCCGGGAACGGCAGCCGGCCCGACCGTCCGGTCGAGGGGACAGTCGGGGGCACACCCCGGGGGATAGAGATCGGGGCGGCGGTCCTCCAGGTAGGGGGTGACGCGGCGGGCCTCCGCCGTCGCCCCCGGGTCGACCTCCGCGAAGAGCAGTTCCCCGTCCTCCCCCGCCCGGGCCGGGACGCTCCCGTCCGGCGCGGCCAGACAACTCAGGCCGACGAACCGGAGGTCGCCCTCCACTCCGCAGCGGTTGACGTAGGCGATGTGGATCCCGTTCTCCGCCGCCCGGACGGGCACCAGGTGCCGGGCCACGAAGTCGTGGGGGGCCATCAGCGCGGTGGGCACCAGCAGCAGTTCGGTGCCGGCCAGGGCGTGGGCGCGCACCGCCTCGGGGAACTCCACGTCGTAGCAGATCAGCAGACCGACCCGGAGGCCGTGCAGCTCCGCCCCGACCACCGGACGGTCACCGGCGACGAAGACCTCCCGCTCCCACTCCCCGTACAGGTGCGTCTTGCGGTACTCCGCGAGCGTCGCGCCGTCGGGTCCGGTCAGTCGGACGGTGTTGTGGACGACCTGCCCGGAGAGCTCCGGGCGCCCGTGCGCGATCGCCACCCCGTGCCGGGCCGCGATCCGGGCGACCGCGCGATCGGTGGGGCCGTCGGCGGGCTCGGCGAGGTCGGGGAGACGGTCGCCGAGGACGTACCCGGTCATCGACAGCTCGGAGCCGACCAGGAGCGCCGCGCCGCCCGCGGCGGCCCGTTCCGCGGCGTCCTCCAGCGCGGCGAGGGCCGCCTCCCGGGAGGCGGGGACCCCAGCGGGCCCCTGGGCCAGGGCCAGACGCAGGGCGGGTCGTTCGGGGGTGGCGAGGGGCACGGC
>NZ_VKHS01001320.1 GCF_014141525.1 Streptomyces calidiresistens | reverse complement strand
GCCCATGATCGCCTTCGTCGCCGGCCCCGTGGCCGCGCTGGGCCCCGACACCGCCGTCGTGGAGGTGGGCGGGATCGGTATCGACGTCCGCTGCACCCCCGACACCCTCGCCGGGCTGCGGGTGGGCGAGCCCGCCCGCCTGGCCACCTCCCTGGTGGTGCGGGAGGACTCCCTGACCCTCTACGGCTTCCCCGACGAGGACGCCCGGCGCACCTTCGAGTTGCTCCAGACCGCCGGTGGCGTCGGTCCCCGGCTCGCCCAGGCGATGCTCGCCGTGCACCGGCCCGACGACCTGCGGCGCGCGGTCGCCACCGGTGACGAGAAGGCGCTCACCGCCGTCCCGGGCATCGGGAAGAAGGGCGCGCAGAAACTTCTCCTGGAACTCCGCGACCGTCTCGGGGCGCCGGTCGGCACGGCTCCCCGCCCCACCGCCGCGGCGCCCCGGGAGGACTCCTGGCAGGAGCAGCTGCACGCGGCGCTCACCGGCCTGGGATGGTCCGCGCGCGAGGCCGACCGCGGCGTGCGCGAGGTCGAGCCGGAGGCCGCCGCGCGGCTCGCCGAGGGTGCCCGGCCCGAACTGCCCGTCCTGCTGCGCGCCGCGTTGCGCCGGCTCGGTGCCGGGAGGGCCGGATGAACGACTTCGCGGAGGGGGGACG
>NZ_VKHS01000132.1 GCF_014141525.1 Streptomyces calidiresistens | reverse complement strand
GTGTATAAGAGACAGGGCCATGATCCCGGCGCCGTTGATCACGGCGTCCACGCGACGGCCGGACTCCACGAACGCCTCGGCGAACGCCGTCACGTCGTCGAGGTCGGCGAGGTCCATCGCCGCCACCTCCACGCTCCCGCCGGCCCCCCGGTCGCCGAGACCGGTCACCGCCTCCCGGGCCTCCGCCGGGCGGCGGGCGGGCACCACCACACGCATCCCGGCGTCCGCCAGGGCCCGCGTGGTCTCCAGGCCGATGCCCGAGTAGCCGCCGGTGACGATCGCGGTCCGGCCGACCACGTCGATGCCGCGCAGCACCTCCTCGGCCGTGCTGCGCATCCCGAAGCCCGAGCCGATCGGCTCCTGCCGCCGAACGGTTCCGGCGCTTCCCCTCATGTCCGATGTTCCGGGTGTTGTCGTCATGCCATCAGACGGTAGGACCCGGAGCGCGCTCCACCACAAGACACGCCGGCGGGGCCCGGCACATCGCCGCCCGGATCCCACCGCGCGGGGACGCTCACCCCCACATCGCGCTCACCACGCCCACCACCGTGCCGAGGAGCACGAGGAGCGGCCCCATCGGCATCCCCCCGGGCCCGCCCTCCACCTCCCGCGCGGGCCGCAGTTCGGGCAGGATCCACATCGCCACCACCGCCCGGCTCCGCGCCCGCACGGCGGGGACCCGGCGCCGCACCAGTTCCTCCAACGCCCCACCGACCGGCAGGAAATCCGCCCGGCCCGTGGAGTCGACGACCCGGAGCGTGTCGGCGTTCCGGTGATGGACCATCCGGATGTCCTCCCACGGGATCCGGGTCGTGCGCCACAGCCGGGTCACCCACAGCCCCCGGCGGTCGACGGTCACCCGCCACAGGGAGGCGGAGGCGAAGAACAGCGACGCCATCGCGAACAGCGGGAGAGCCGAACCCCACTCCACGGCCGCCGAGAGCGCGCTCCCCACGAGGTGTCCCCCGAGCGCCACCAGGGCGAACGCCATCACCCGACGCGCGGGCGAGGGGTGGACCACCAGCGGCTCCCCCGCGAGCCGTTCCGCCGTCTCCTCCCCCACGCGGCGGGCGAGGGCATCGCGTCGCCCGCGCTTCACCGCACGGCCACGGTCCGGGGGATCCGGGAACCGCGACCGCGCCCGCACCGGGGTGATCCCGCACTCCACCAACCCGTCGGATTCCCCCTCGGGCCCGGTCACCAGCACCGCCTCCGCGCCGTCCGCGACCGCGCCGTACAGCGTCGCATCCACCACCCGGGAGGTGTCCCCGGCCTGCTCCGCCGCCCGTGCGAGGACCTCCCGGAAGCCCGGGTCATCCGGATCCTCGGGGTGCCCGTCCGCCCCCGGCACATCCCGGGCGGTGGGCGGCAGCGTCACCCACGACAGCGCGGGTCGCCGTCGGCCCCGGGGGGCGTCGACCGCGAACACCCGGGTGCGGATCCGGGGGCCGGGGTTCGTCGCGCGCACCCGCAGGACCGGAACCGGATCCGCCACCAGCCGGCGCCACCGGGCCCGCGCGGCGAGGCCGCTCACCAACAGGGTTGTTCCCGGCAGGCCGAACAGCAGCATCAGCGCCTGCCACCCGAAGGCGTCGTAGGGCTCGGCGGCCAATCGGACCCGGTCCCCGTCCACGAACACCACCGTGGAACGGCCCGGCTCGTAACTCCCCGGGAAGAGCGTGTCCACGACCCCGGTGTCCCCGCCGGGGAGCCGCACGGTGATCGAGTCCTCGCCCCGGTCGACCACCACCACCGTGAGCCGCTCGGCCCGGGCGTCCCGTTCGTTCTCCCGGGCCTCGGTCGTCAGGCCCTGCCACAGGCACAGGCCCGTGACGGCCAACAGGGCCCCGGCCACCGCCAGGGTTGTCCTGCCGCGCGGGAACGCCCGGGCGGAGGCGGGCACCGGACGGCGTTCCGGCCCCGCCGCGCGCTCGATCAGCTCCCGCTGCCGCCTCCGGGCGGCCAGCCGCTCCCACAGCGCGACGCCGGTGAACACCGCGGCCGCCGTGAACCCCAACCGGGCGGAGACCGGGGTGGTCGCCGGGGCGGAGGGAGAGATGAGTTGGAGCACGGTGAACGGGGCGAGCGGGATCAGGGCGAGCCCCGGCCTGCGCCACACCCAGTACACGCCCAGCAGCGCCGTGCAGGCCAGGAACATCCCCCACCAGTCGGCGCCGCAGGGGTCCGCGGGGGTGCAGACGGGATCGGGTGTCTCCAGGATCGCCCACAGCCCCGTACCGATCAGGGCGAGGCAGGACCACAGCGGATGGGCCCACGGTGCGGGGCCGGCGGCGACCCACCGCTCGGCATCCTCGGTGCGCCAGGGACGCACCCCGGTGGGTATGCGCTCCGCCGGTGGCGGGGGGAAGGGTTCGCTCACCGCCGCATTATGACGGTGTCCCGGCGCACGGCGCCGCCCCGTGGCCGGGGACCGTACGGAACCGGCCGTGCCCCCGTCCCCGGCCGGCTCCGTCCCCGGCCGGCCGTTCCGGGAGGAGGGTGGGACACCCCGGGCCGCGGGGCACGCGCCCCGGAATGTCGTACGGTGTACGGTACGGGTCACGGTGAAAGGTGTGGGATGAAGCGGAGCATCACGACGGAGAACCCGGGGCGCCGGGGAAACCGGGCGAACCCCCGACCGGCGGACAACGGGGGAGACGGCGCCCCCGCGACCGCCCCGTCCGCCGGAGCCCCCTCCCGGAACCGGGCGACGGGATCCGACCCCGAACGCCGGGTGGCGGCGGAACGCGCGGCGGTCGACGCGATGTACCACCGGCTGGACCGAGAGCTCGCACACGCACTCCGGGACCGCGAGCGGGCCCTGGCGACCCGACCCGAAAACCCCGGCGAGCGGTACGCCCGCGACCTGGAGGTCGATCGCCTCAACCGGATCGTCGGGGAACTGCGGGCGGCCGAACGCGCGCTGTGCTTCGGCCGCGTCGACACCACCTCCGGCACCTCGCTGCACATCGGCCGCCTCGCGCTGCGCGACGAGGACGGCGAACTGCTGCTCATCGACTGGCGCGCCGACGCCGCCCGCCCCTTCTACGCCGCCACCGCCGCGTCCCCACTGGGGCTGCGACGACGCCGACACCTGCGTCTGGAGGGCCGCACCGTCGTGGGCGTCAGCGACGAACTGCTCGACGGCTCCCCGCCCACCGAGGAGGACGTGGTCGGCGACGGCCCCCTGGCCGAGGCGCTGGGGCGGGCCCGCACGGGACGGATGCGCGAGGCGGTCGCCACGCTCCGGACCGAACAGGACGCCATCGTCCGCTCCCCCTCCCGCGGCGTGACGGTCGTGCAGGGCGGACCGGGCACCGGCAAGACGATCGTCGCCCTCCACCGGGCGGCCTACGTGCTGTACGCCTTTCCGCGGGTCGCCGAGCGGGGAGTGCTCGTGTACGGGCCGAACCACCGCTTCCTCGACTACATCGGCGACGTCCTGCCCTCCCTCGGCGAGAACGACGTGCGACTCGCCACGGCCGCCGACCTCGTCGGGGTGACCCCGACCGCCACCGACCCGGCCGCCGTCGCCGCGGCGAAGGGCCGCGCCGAACTCGCCGAGGCCCTGGCACGGTGGGTGGGGACCCGTCGGCCGCACGGCGTGCCGCTGACCGTGACCATCGGGAACGACACCATGACCCTGGCCGGCCCCGTGGTGGACGGCGCCCGCCGGACCGCCCTGCGGGACGCGTCCGCCCACAACCCCGCCCGGGAACGCTTCACGGAGGAGATCGTCGACGAACTGGTCGACCTGATGGAGGAGCGCGCGGCCGCCACCCTCGACACCATCGACGCGGAGGTCGCGCAGGTCCTGGGAATCGACCCCGACCGGGCCACCGCCGCCGACCTGCGCCGACTCGGTGTGGAGACCCCGGACACCGCCGGGGGACAGCCGGAGTTCGACCGGGAGACGATCCGGGAATCACTGATCGACGACCCGGGCATCGACGCCCTGGTCGAGCGGGTCTGGCCGCGCCTGGAGCCCGCCGCCGCCCTCCGGGAGTTCCTCGCCGACGGGGCCGCGCTCGCCTCCCTGCTGCCCTCGTGGACACCCGGGGAGAGGGCCCTCCTCGCCGGGGGCGCGAACACCGGCGCCGGCGCCGCGGACCTCGCGCTCCTCGACGAGGCCCGCCACCTGATCGACGGCCCCCCGGAGCACCTCTTCGGGCACATCGTGGTGGACGAGGCCCAGGAACTCACGGGCATGGAGTGGCGGATGCTGATGCGCCGCTGCCCGTCCCGGTCGATGACGATCGTCGGCGACTTCGCGCAGGCGGGATCGCCCACCGGCCTCCACCGGTGGGAGGCGGCGCTCTCCCCCTTCGTCGGCGACCGGTTCGAGACGCACACCCTCACCGTCAACTACCGCACCACCGCCGAGATCCTCCGGGCCTCGGCACCGCTCCTCGCGGAGGTGGCCCCGGAACAGCGGCCCTCCCGGTCGATCCGACACGGCGCGGTTCCGCGCACGATCGGGACCACGGGGGCGGAGGCGGCCGGGCTGGTGAAGCGGCTCGTCGAGGAGGACCGGCGGGCGCACCCGGGGGAACTCGTCGGTGTCATCTGCCCGCGGGACCGCGTCCGCGACCTCGCGGCCGTCCCACGGGAGCGGGAACAGGTGGTGCTCGTACCGGCCGACGAGTCACGGGGGCTGGAGTTCGACGCCGTCGTGCTCGTCGATCCCGCCGGCATCCGCGCCGCCCGCCCCGCCGGCGTCCGCGACCTCTACGTGGCGATGACCCGCGCCACCAAACGCCTCACGGTGGTCGACCCCGCCGGTTGAGCCGACCGGGTCGCCCCGGCGCCCGAGGCGCGGGGAGGCGGCGCCGATCCGATCCCGCGGGGCGGAAACGCGGAATCCCGCCCGATCGAGATGATCGGGCGGGATTCCGGACGCCGCTCGCCCCTGGTATCGGGAACGGCTTTTCACGTGGACCTGAGGGGATTTGAACCCCTGACCCCCTCGTTGCGAACGAGATGCGCTACCAGGCTGCGCTACAGGCCCCTGCGAACGAGGAAGACTTTAGCACCCGGGAGGCGCCCGGCCGAAATCGACGGCGCGGGGGCGGACCGGGGGCGCCGGGACCGCCCCCGCCGGTTGCCCGCCCCCGATCACTCGCCGGCGGCGCGGGGGCGATCCGGGTCGGCGAACTGGTCGAACAGGGGGGTGCGTTGCGGACCGCGTGCGGCCGGCGGCCGACGGCGGGGCGCACGGTCCTCCCGGGGGTCGGGGTCCCCGTGTTCCCCGGAGCGATCGCGCTCCGCCGTACGGGCCTCGACGGCGGCGGAGGGGGCCGCGCTCCAGAGGTCCGGTGCGTCCAGGTCGGCGCCGGGGTGACGACCGTCCCGGGGCGCCACGGGGGCGTTGAGGTAGGTGGGCAACGGCACCGGGGCCGGATCCCAGCGCTCGGCCTCGTCGCACGGCTCCGAGGTGTGTCGTTGACGGTCCAGCCACTCGGCGTGATCGGTCTGTTCCACGATCGCCCGGTGACGTTCGGCGGACCGGGGCGCGGAGGGGGAGCGCTGCTCGCGGGGCGCCCCGCGGCGCCGTTCCCGCTCCGGCTCCCGGCGGGCCGGGGCTTCCTCGGCGGCCCCGGCGGCGGCGATGATCTCGGCCTGGCGCTCGCGCAGGGCGCGCGCGGCCTCCTCGGCCCGGGCGCGGTCGAGGGTGACGCTCTGCCGGCGGCGTTCCTGGGCGCGGATGCGGCGCAGGTAGGCGATGAGCAGCACGGCGGGCACCGCGGGGACCCAGATCCAGGCGCGGCCGGCGGCCGCGGTGACCACACCGCCGAGTGCGAAGCAGGTCAGCAGCACCATGGTGGTGCGACGGCGGCGGGCCAGCACCCGGGCCCGGGCGACCCGGGCCGGGAGCGAAACGGCGGAGGGGTCGTCCTCGGCCGGTGGGCGCTCCGCGGTCCCACCCGCGGCGCCGGGGCCGACGGCGTGGACGGTGGTGATCGGATCGGCGTAGGCGCGCAGGTCGGTGGCGCGGAGCTCGGTCTCCCCGGCCGACGGTTCGACGGGGGCGTCCCCGGCCCGCGGCTCGGAGGGCTCGGCCCCCGGTTCCGGCGGCCGCTTGCGGCGGCCGGTCAGGGAGCGGCCGGACAGCAACCGGATGGCCGTGCTGAAACGCTCCGTCGGGCGGGAGTCGTTCAGCTCGTCGTGCCGGCGGAGCCACATCGGCACGAGATACGCGGCCCAGGCGCCGACGATCATTGCGAAGATGAGCCCACTGCTGTTCACGCTGCCACCGTAGAGGGAGGGGCGCGACTCCATCTGCCAAATGGATCGGTGTGTTGCCCGATTGGCTTCTCCATCCGGTCATTTCCTCGGATTGTTATGAAGCCGTACCGGGTAAATCGAAAATCTGTACTATTTCTGGGGTGCGGGAAAGCCGAACCCCGGTTTGCCGGCCTCCTCCGCCGGTGGGGGAACGACCCATTCGACCGACCGCGTCCCCTCCTCCCCGGCGCCGCCCGCCCCGCCGCTCTCACGGTCGCGGGCTCCCGCACGCCGTCCCCGCCACTCCTCCACCAGGCTCTCCGGGGCCTCCTCCGAGGTCAACGCGAAGATCAGGTGATCGCGCCAGTCGCCGTCGATGTGCAGGTACCGGGGACGCAGCCCCTCCTCGCGGTACCCGAGCTTCTCCACCACCCGCCGACTCGGCCCGTTCTCCGGCCGGATGCAGATCTCCAGACGGTGCAGACCCACCGTGCGGAAGCAGAAATCGGTGACCAGCGCCACGGCGGTGGGCATCACCCCGCGCCCGGCGACCTCCCGATCGATCCAGTAACCGATGTGCGCCGAACACATCGACCCCCAGGCCACCCCGGCCACCGTCAACTGGCCGACCAGACGCCCCCGGTACTCCACGACGAAGGGGAACATCCGCCCCGCGTGCGCCTCCGACCGCAGATGACGGACCATCTGCCGGAAGGTCGGCCGACGGGGCGCCAGATGGCCGGGCGGGGGTGGCGGAACCGTCGCCTCCCAGGGCCTGAGCCACTCGCGGTTGCGGTGGTTGACCTCGCGCCAGCTCCGGTGGTCGCGTTGTCGTATCGGACGGAGGACGACATCGCCGTCCACCAGTTCGACCGGCCAGTGGTGATTCATCGCGGGTCCCCGTGGTCCGTCGTCCGGCCGGGATGGTCGGACTCCCCGCCCGTTCCCGACGCGGGCGCCGCCGGTCGGGGATGGTCCCCGCCCCCGATCTGGTCGACGGCGTGCCGCAGGAGGGGCTCGAGAACGGCCAGCCCGTCCCGCACCCCTCCCGTGGAACCGGGCAGGTTCACGATCAGGGTACTCCCGGCGATTCCGGCGAGCCCGCGCGAGAGTGCCGCGGTCGGGACCTTCGGGGCGCCGGCGGCCCGGATCGCCTCCGCGATGCCCGGCACCTCGCGGTCGATGACCGCCCTCGTCGCCTCCGGGGTGCGGTCGGTGGGGGTCAGCCCGGTGCCGCCGGTGGTGAGGACGACGGCGTACCCGGCCTCGACCGCCGCGCGGAGCGCCGCCTCCACCGGCTCGCCGTCCGGCACCACCTGCGGACCCTCCACGGCGAAGCCGAGACGCTCCAGTGCCGCCACGATGATCGGACCGCCGGTGTCGGCGTAGACGCCGGCGGCGGCGCGGTTGGAGGCGGTGACGGCGAGGGCGCGCGGGGGCGCGGCCGGGTGTGCGGCCTCGGTGTGGGCGCCGGGGGCGGGATCCGTCGGTCGGGGCGTCTCCCGCCGACTCATCGGGGCCGTCCCCAGTCCCCGGAGGCCCCTCCGGTCTTCTCCTCCACCCGCACGTCGGCGATCACGGCGGCCTTGTCCACGGCCTTGACCATGTCCACGACGGTGAGGGCCGCGGTGGTCACGGCGGTCAACGCCTCCATCTCCACCCCCGTGCGCCCGGTGGTGCGGACGGTGGCGGTGATCTCCACCGCCTCGTCGGCCACCGTCAGCTCCACACTCGCCCCGGAGATGTCCAGCGGGTGGCACAGCGGGATGAGGTCGGGGGTCCGCTTGGCCCCCATGATCCCCGCGATCCGGGCGACGGCCAGCACGTCGCCCTTGGGGAGACCGACGCCCCGCAACAGCTCCACCACACGCGGGGAGACCAGGACCCGGCCGGTGGCCCGCGCGGTGCGGACCGTCATCTCCTTGGCCGAGACATCGACCATCCGGGCGGCTCCCGTCTCGTCCAGGTGGGTGAGGCCGCCGGGGGAATGCGCACTGCTCATGAGGCGCAACGGTACCGCCTGGCCGGGCTCCCCCCGACGACGGCGCCCCGGGCGGACGGGGCGGGCCGCGGCGGAACGGACCCGCTCAGGGGTCGCGGTCCAGCAGGACGACCTCCACCGGGGTGCCCGGCGCCACCTCGGTGACCTCTTCCGGGACGACGATCAGACAGTCGGCACGGGCCAGCGCGGCCACCAGGTGGGAACCGGCTCCCCCGACCGGGCGCACCGCGAGCCCCTCCCCGACCCCTCCCGAGCCGACGCCGGTCCCTCCCGAGCTGTGGGAGCCGTCGGGGCCGTCGGAGCCTTCGGTGTCCCGTCCCGGATCGACGAGCCGGCCGCGCAGGAACTGCCGCTTGCCCTCCGGGGAGGTCAGAATCCGGTCGGCGGCGAGCACGGCCCCGACCCGGGGGCGGTGGAGGTCGGGACGACCGGCCAGCGCCCGCAGCGCCGGGCGGACGAACAACTCGAAGGAGACGTGGGCGCTCACCGGATTCCCCGGCAGCGCCAGCAGCGGCACCCGCTCCCCCGCCGCGCCCACCAGCACCCCGAACCCCTGGGGCTTCCCCGGCTGCATGGCCAACCGGTGGAACTCCACCGAGCCGGCCGGCGCCTCCGGTCCGCTCAGCGCGGCCTTCACCACGTCGTAGGCACCGACGCTGACCCCGCCGGTGGTGACGATCAGATCGGCGCGGCCCGGCTGCTCGGTGAGGACCGCGCGCAGTTCGGCCGGGTCGTCGACGACGGCCGCGACCCGGTAGGGCTGCCCGCCGGCATCGCGGGCGGCGGCGGCCAGGGCGAACCCGTTGCTGTCGTGGATCCGCCCGGGACCGGTCGGCCGACCGGGCTGCACCAGTTCGCTGCCGGTGGAGATCACCGCCACCCGGGGGCGCGGGCGCACGGACACCGAGGCCCGGCCGATGGCGGCGAGCAGGCCGATCCGGGGCGGGGTGAGCAGGGTGCCTGCGGCCAGGGCGAGGGCGCCGGCGGGGATGTCGTCACCGCGCCGTCGCACGTGCTGCCCCGGCGCCACGGATCGGTACACGCGCACCTCGCCGCCGACGACCCGCCCCCCTCCGGCCATCGTCTCCTGTCTCTTGTACACATCTGA
>NZ_VKHS01001319.1 GCF_014141525.1 Streptomyces calidiresistens | reverse complement strand
GTCACCGGGGGTCGGGGGGAGACGTGCTCAGCCATACCACTCCTCGACAGCGGCGGCCACGACCGTGGTGACCGCCTTGAAACAACGGATACCCCGATACATGTCCGAAACGGTGAAGGCCACTCGGCGCGAATCGATCCGTTCGACGCCGGGGACGAGGGTCGCGGCCCCCGCGAGGTGTTCCGCGTCGAACTCCACCTCGATGGTCCGCGACCTCGGCGCGGCGGGCTCATGCCGCACCGCGAGGGCCGCCGCGGCCTCGGCGGCGGCCCGGATGTCGGCGGCGGTGCGGGCCGGGGGCCGACAGACGGCGGCGTACCGGGAGACGTGGTCCTTGACCGCGACGGTGCGGGCGGCCGGTGCCCAGGAAGCGGCTTCCGCGCAGGTGAGGTCGTCCCCGGTGACCAGGATCACCGGGGTGCCCCACTCGGCCACGACCAGGGAGTTGAGCCGTCCCTCGCTCGCGCGGACGCCGTCGACGAAGACCCCGGTCAGGGAGTTCCCGAGATAGGTGTGGGCGAGGACGCCCTCGTCACCGGCACCGGTGTGGTAGCCGAGGAAGACGATGCCGTCGGCGTCGCCGTGCTGTACCCCCTCGACCATGCCGAGGGGCTTGTGCCGGCCGATCAACACCTCGGCCCGCTCGTCGAGCTGTTCGGGCAACAGGTTGCGCATGGTCATGTGGGCCTCGTTGACCAGCACCTCGTCGGCACCACCGGCGAAGAGGCCCTCGACGGCGGCGTTGACGTCCGAGGTGAGCAGGGCGCGGCAGCGCTCCCACTGCGGGGTGCCGGGCAGGCAGTCGGCGGGGCAGGTGACGCCGGTGGCGCCCTCCATGTCCGCGCTGATCAGGACCTTCATGGCGGGCAGGGTACGCAGGGGCTGTCTCTTAGACACCTTGCACCTGCCGAC
>NZ_VKHS01001318.1 GCF_014141525.1 Streptomyces calidiresistens | reverse complement strand
GGACACCCCACCCCATTGAGGGATCCCCTTCCCGTCCGTCGCGACAACGCCGCGCGCCCGACCTCCTGTTCCGGAGGGCCGGGCGCGGCGCGTTGTGGCGGGCAGCGGGCGGGAGTCAGTCGGTCGGAGGTCACAGGAGCCGGTCGCGAGTGCTGTCGGGCAGGACCCGGCGCAGGAGTGGTGCGGTGGAGGCGAGGGAGATGGCGAAGGCGGCGACGAGGTCGTGCGGCACCCCGGAGGAGAAGGAGGCGGCCCACAGGTATCCCTCGCCCGGAGTGGGCTCGGCCCATGCCTGCCATCCGGGCGGGCCGTCCTCCCCCTCTTCGGAGAGCAGGGTGCGCGGGTCGGCGTCCTGGATCAGGGGCGGTACCCCGCCCAGGTGGAGGTGACCGGTGAAGGTGGGATCCATCGCTCCCGCCTCGGGCCGGTCGATGTCGCGCAGCCAGCCCCGGGCGGTGACAGCCCCCAGGACCGACTCGGGGTCCGCCAAGGGCACGGTGGGGTGCTCGCGGGCGTCGAGGGCGGTGAGGAAGTCCGCCAGAACCTCCCCGGGAACCTCGGGGGTGAAGTACGCCGACCAGCCGGCGAGTCCGTCGGGGTGGGCGCGGCCGCTGATCTGCCAAGCGATCGGCAGGCCGCCGAGGTGGAACGGCTCGTCCGGCAGGAGCCACTGGGCCCACCGCAGGGCGTCGGGGCCGATGTGCAGGACGGTGCTGCGCACCACCTGCCGGTCCTCCGACGCTTCCTGCGGTTCCCGGCGGCCCCGCACGAGCGTCAGTCCTCTCCAACCCAGGTCGGTGAGGGTATCGGCGACGACGTCGTAGGGGCGTCCGTCGTCACCGGCCAGGTGCCGGGGCCCGACCCGGTGGACGGGCCCGGGGGAGTTGGGAGTGGACGGGTCGAGGGGAGGGTCG
>NZ_VKHS01001317.1 GCF_014141525.1 Streptomyces calidiresistens | reverse complement strand
ATGTGTATACGAGCCAGCGATGTCCCCACCCGCGCCGGGCGCGAGCCCCGGCACCCCGGCGCCTCGTCGCCGGCCGCCCCCGCTCCGGCGGGGGTCGGGGGATCATCCCATGCCGAACGCCGTCACGAACACGGATACGATGCATTGGCTCACGCGACGGTCACCGGGGGGCTCGACGTCGGACGGGGACCGTGCGGATCCGGCCGGCGACCCCGGCCGGTGATCACCAACGGAGTCGGTCAACGATCAACGGGGTGCGCCGGGGAACGGCGCGCCGGCGGCGGGAGGTCGCGATGGGGGCGGTGCGGACGACGGCCCGGGCGGGCGCTGTGCCGGTGGCGCGCCTGGTCGTGCTCCTGGCGGTCACGGCCCTGTTGGTGAGCGGGTGCGTGCGGGTGCACGGCGAGAACGCCGTGGTACCGGCGATCACCCCGGAGGAGGCCGCGGAGGTCCTGGCCCGGTACGCCGAGATCGGCAACGAGGCCAACCCCGTCTACGACGCCGAGCTGAACCTGGAGATCGACACCGGCCCCCTGGGCGAGATCAACCAGGCCGGTCACCGCGCCCGGGGTGCCGTGCACCCGGAGGGCAACCCCCGTTACCGACCGCTGGACTTCACCGACGCCCGTTTCGCCATCCCCCGTCAGGCCGGATGGCCGAAGTTCTTCCTGGCCGACGCGGAAAGCGGGCGCGAGGGCGACGGGAACCGCTGGCTCCTGGTCTTCACGCGGAACTCGATCGAGGAGCAGTGGCGGGCCTCCTACCTGGCCGTGGTGCCGCCGGAGGAGGTGCCCGAGCCCCTGCTGGACGGGGACGGCTGGGCCGAGGCGGTGCCGGTGACCGGCGAGGCCGGCCGGTTGAGCGGTGCCTACGCGGACTTCCTCGCCGGGGGCTCCGGCTCCACCGGTGGGGAC
>NZ_VKHS01001316.1 GCF_014141525.1 Streptomyces calidiresistens | reverse complement strand
GGCCGGGAAGGGGTCGGGTACGGAGGTGTCAGACGCGGGCGGCCCGGCGCCGCCCGAGGATCTGTCCGGCCAACACGATCCCGACGGCCAGGATGAACATGGCGCTGCCGACCACGTTGACCTGGACCGGCACCCCGCGCTGCGCTGCGCCCCACACGAACATCGGGAAGGTGACCGTGGAGGGCCCGGCGTTGAACTGGGTGATGATGAAGTCGTCGAAGGACAGGGCGAAGCTGAGCATCGCGCCGGCCGCGATGCCCGGCGCCGCGATCGGCAGGGTGACCCTCACGAACGCCTGCACCGGCCCGGCGTACAGGTCGCGCGCGGCCTCCTCCAGCCTCGGGTCCATGCTCGCCACCCGCGCCTTCACCGCCACGATCACGAAACTGAGGCAGAACATGATGTGCGCGATGAGGATGGTGGTGAACCCGAACTCCACCCGCATGTTGAGGAAGAGCGTGCCCACCGAGGCGGCCATCACCACCTCCGGCATCGCCATCGGCAGGAAGATCAGGGACTGGGCGAGGTTCCGTCCCCGGAAGCGGTAGCGGACCAGCGCGAAGGCGGCCAGGGTGCCGAAGGCGGTGGCCACCAGGGTCGCGAGCAGGGCGATGCGCAGGCTCAGGCCGAGCGCCGAGCACATCTCCGGCACCGCGCAGGGATTGGTCCACGCCTCGGTGGAGAAGGACTGCCACTGGTAGTTGAAGCGACCCGCGGGGTCGTTGAAGGAGTAGGCCAGGACGACCAGGTTGGGCAGCAGCAGATACCCCAGGGCCATCAGACCGACGACGACCACGGCGTTGCGCCGCAACCAGGCCCACGGGGCCGGCACGGGGCGGTGGCCGCGGATCGCGGTGGTCCCGGAGGGGGCCCCGGGATCGCGGGGCCCCCCGGGAGGGGTGGGTTCGGTGGATC
>NZ_VKHS01001315.1 GCF_014141525.1 Streptomyces calidiresistens | reverse complement strand
CCCCCGGACGCCGCCCCTCCGGACGGCGCCGCGCTGCACGGCCCGGTGGTCGCCTGGTTCACCGAGAACGCCCGGGACCTGCCCTGGCGGCGCCCGGAGGCCGGCGCGTGGGGCGTGATGGTCAGTGAGTTCATGCTCCAGCAGACACCGGTGGCCCGGGTGCTGCCGGTGTACGAGGAGTGGATGCGGCGCTGGCCGCGCCCGGCCGATCTGGCGGCCGTCCCACCGGGCGAGGCGGTCCGGGCGTGGGGGCGGCTGGGCTATCCGCGTCGCGCGTTGCGCCTGCACGCCGCCGCCGGGGCCATGACCGAGCGGCACGGCGGCGAGGTGCCGACCGAGCACGCGCACCTGCTGGCGCTGCCCGGCGTCGGGGAGTACACGGCGGCGGCGGTGGCCTCCTTCGCCCACGGTCGGCGGCACGCCGTGCTGGACACCAACGTGCGGCGGGTCTTCGCGCGCGCGGTGGTGGGCACCCGCTACCCGCCGAACGCGACCACCGCCGCCGAGCGGCGGCTGGCCCGGGCGCTGCTCCCGGAGGACGAGGCGACGGCCGCCCGGTGGGCTGCGGCGACCATGGAGTTGGGCGCGCTGGTGTGCACGGCGCGCGCGCCGCGCTGCGGGGTGTGCCCGATCGCCGATCGGTGCGCCTGGCGGCTGGCGGGCTCCCCGGAGCACCAGGGCCCGCCCCGCCGCGGGCAGGCCTGGGCGGGCACCGACCGGCAGGTGCGCGGACGTCTGATGGCGGTGCTGCGCGAGTCGATGGAACCGGTACGGGCGTCGGCGCTGGAACGGGTGTGGGAGGAGTCGGTGCAGCGCGAGCGCGCGCTGCGCGGCCTGGTGGCCGACGGATTGGTGGAGCGTCTGCCGGACGGCCGCTACCGCCTGCCGGGGGCCTGATCGGGGCCGGCCGCCGGGCC
>NZ_VKHS01001314.1 GCF_014141525.1 Streptomyces calidiresistens | reverse complement strand
CTGCTCGGACACGTGGCGGAGCCCGCCCCCCGAGCCGGTCGGCGAGCAGCGCCGCGACCCGGTGGATCTCGCCCGTGCCCGGCAGGAAACACAGCACGTCGCCGGGGGACTCGCCGAGGGCTCGGAGGGCGGTCTCCGCCACGTGTCCGAGCAGCGCGGGGTCGACCGAGGTCCCGCGGGCCGGACGCACGGGGCGGGGCGGTGGACACCACACCTCCTCCACCGGATGGGAGGCGCCCCGCACCCCGACCACGGGGGCCTCCAGGAGGCGGGCCCACAGGGCGGTGTCGGTGGTGGCGGAGGCGGCGATCAGCCGCAGGTCGGGGCGCAGGACCGTGCGCACGTCCAGCAGGAAGGCCATCGCGGTGTCCGCGTCGAGGTGCCGTTCGTGGCATTCGTCGAGCAGGACGGTGCCCACGCCCGGCAGTTCGGGATCGCGGTGCAGCCGGCGCAGCAGGACGCCGGTGGTGACCACCTCCACCCGGGCGTCGGGGCCGGTCCGGCGCTCACCGCGCACGGTCCACCCCACGCGACCGCGCGGACCGGCCTCCTCGCCGAGCAGCCAGGCGATGCGTCGGGCCGCGGCCCGTACGGTCATCCGACGCGGTTCGACCACCAGGACACGACCGGTCGCCCCCGCCGGGGCGGGGAGGTCGGGGAACAGCCCGGCGAGGACCGGGGGGACCAGCGTCGTCTTGCCCGTGCCGGGGGGTGAGTGGAGCACGGCCGCGCCGACGGTCTCCAGGGCCGCGCGCAGATCGGGCAGGGCGGCGCGCACCGGCAGTTCCCGGCCGGCCGCCGGGGACCCGGGGCCGGTCGACACGCCCGACGCGCCCGGGTGATCACGCGATTCCCCGCCTCCGCCCGGGGCGGCTCGCGGGGCGGATCGGCGCGCGCCGGGGGCGGGCCTGGCTCCTA
>NZ_VKHS01001313.1 GCF_014141525.1 Streptomyces calidiresistens | reverse complement strand
CGGTCGGCGAGGTCGGGGTGGGTGGCGTCGATGCCGGTGTCCAGGATCGCGACGGTGACACCCTCGCCGTCCAAACCGAGTTCCCGGGCGGCCGGGGCCCCGATCCGGGCCGGGCCGCTGTTGAGGGTCGCCTCCACGACGCCGTCCAGAGTGACGGCGCGCACCCCCGGCGCCAGGGAGGCCCCGTTGAGGAGGGGCGTCTTGCTCCGGGCGGCGGTGTCGGCCTCGACGGTGAGGGTCTCCCAGACCGGGGCCGCCTCCTCCTCGGCGAGGACCAGTGCCTCGGCGTCGATGGTGCCGAATTCGGCCGATGCGTCGGCGTCCACCTCGGCGTGCAGGGCCTCGCGGGCCTCCGCGCCGCCCTCGTCCTCCTCCTCGTAGAGGACGATGACGGGCAGGCCGTCGATTTCCTCGTATTCGGGTCGGGTCAGTTCGGCGGTGTCGAACAGGCGCTTGTCCAGGGTGCCGTCGGCGATCGCGTCGGTGACGTCGTGCGGCAGGACCAGGGTGCCGTCCTCGCCCCCCAGGACGTGGACCGGGATGTCCTCCCGGCCCTCGGCGGGAAGGATCCCGGAGACCGAGCCGTCGGGGTTCAGCCGGACGCGGTCCCCGGTGATCAGGGTCAGGGTGCGGAAGGCGGACGGGTCACCGGCGAAGGTGCCGTTTCCGGTCGGGCCGGCGGGGCCCGCCGGCCCGTCGGTCGGTGCGGCGGAGGCCGGGCCCCCGAGTAACGTGCCGGTCAGGGCACCGGCGAGCGCCGCGGCCAGGAGGCCGGAACGGATGGCGCGGGAGCGGCGGCGCCCCGGTGCGGGTGGGGTCGGTATCGGGTGCGGATGGTGCTCGGCGTGCGGACGATGCGCGTCGGGCAACGGATTCTTCCCCTCGTGAGGCGGGACCGGACGGTCCCGAAGCGGGGGGAAGCC
>NZ_VKHS01001312.1 GCF_014141525.1 Streptomyces calidiresistens | reverse complement strand
CTCCGAGTTCGCGCCCTGCGTCGCCGCCCACGTCCACGACCCGGTGAGCGGTCTGCACGCCGCCGGGTTCGCCTGTCGGTGGGATCCGGCGGAGGCCGCCCGCAAGGCGGTGCTGGAGGCCGTGCACGATCCACTCGCGGTCGCGCGGACGACCGAGGGCCGCGCCGAGATCGGCCCCCTGCCAGGACCCCACGGGACGACAGCGCAGGCCGAGGCGGGCTGCGGCGATCGAGGCCAGGTGGGCGGCGAACCCGGCGCGCAGGTGACTGCGGCGGATCCGGGCGGCGTCGGCGTCCCCGGGGCATCCGACGGCGAGCAGGATCGCGCCCACCTCCGCCACCCAGCCCTGTCCGGCCGCGCGGGCGGCCGACCACGGCCGGGCGTCCCCCCGGGCACGACGCAGGAGCGGGCCCCCGGACCGCGCGGGGTCGGCGGTGAACAGTCCCTCCTCGTCGACCACCCACCAGACGGGGTCGGGCTCCCCGCCGTCGGCCGGATCGGGAAGGGACGGGTCGAGGTGCCGTGGGGCGCCGGTGAGCACGCCGAGCAGGGCCGCCGTGACCTCCGGGTCGGGCCGACCGGTGAGCGGCGGCGAGGCGCTGCGCGGCCGGGCCCCGCCGATCGTCGCTCCCCCGGCGGTGACGCCGCGGTCGTGGTGGGCCGGGGTCACCACTGCGGTGGCCAGGGGATCGGGCCGGGTCCCGGAGAGGTCCCAGCGCAGCCCGACGCCGGCCCCGACCGCGGCCGTGTGGAGGGCGCCCGCGGCGTGACCGGTGTCCAGCAGGAGGAGGGGCGCGGCCCGGTGTCCGTAGTGGGACGCGGTGCGGCGGGGGGTCGTCGTCAGTTCCACCAGGACGCCGGGGGCCGTCCCCGGATCCGTTTCCGGCGGGGCGGGGAGCGGGTGCAGACGGTGGGTCAGGGGGTGGTG
>NZ_VKHS01001311.1 GCF_014141525.1 Streptomyces calidiresistens | reverse complement strand
GGGCGGGGGTCCGGGCACCCTCCGCCGACCGGCGGGGGACCGACCGCGGCCCGGAACGCGCCGACACCGGCCCCACCCGTGGAGGGCGGAGCCGGTGTCGGCGTATTCCGGGGAGGGCGGACGAACGGTGGGGGGGACGGCCGGCCGGGTCAGCGCCCCGAGCGGGGCCCGCGCCGCCTGGGCAGGGCCGTCACACCCGCCGTGCCGGACTCCGGCGGGAGCCCCGCGCACTGCGCCAGCAACGCGCACCACGCCAACAGATGGTCCCCCGGCTCCCAGGGATCCCCGGGCGACCACGAGGCCCGCACCTCGATCTCCACCCGCGGCCTGCGATCCGCCAGCCCGCCGAAGAAGTACGAACCCGAGCGGGTCACCGTGCCGCTGGGCTCCTCGCTCCCGGGGGCCCGGGCCTCCAGGGCCTCCGTCAGCCAGGACCAGGCGACCTCCGGCAGCAGCGGGTCGGTGCCCAGCTCCGGCTCCAGCTCGGCCCGGGTCAGCGTCACCACCCGGAACGGACCGTTCCACCCCTCCTGTCCGGCGGGGTCGTGCAACAGCACGAAACGGCCGTCGGCCACCTCGTGATCCTCCTCCGGGTGCCCCGCTCCGGTCGGGAGCAGCACCGACGCGGCCACCGCGTGCGCGAACGGCGCGGGCCGCCGCGGCGGCGGCATCGGGGAGAGCAGCACCTCCCGGCGCGGTCGCGCCGCCTCCAACGCGGCCACCGCGCTGCGGAAGGCCGCGGGTCCCCCGGGGCCGGGGTCGTTCATAGGCTCGTGCCCCTCCGCAATCCGTGGTCGCGCGGCTGCCATGGCCGGTAACCCTATGCTTCCGGGCGCCGGGGAGCCGGTAGCCGCACCCGCGTGGCGCGCGGCCGATCCCGAACGTGGGAGACTGCGGGATGTGAGCGAGCGCAGCGAGAGCCCCACCCC
>NZ_VKHS01001310.1 GCF_014141525.1 Streptomyces calidiresistens | reverse complement strand
GACACCGCCCGACGGGGCCCCGGGCCGACTGACGGGCCCGCCCGGGATCAGCCGGCCCGACTCCCCCGCGCGGCGCGGACCTCCGGCGGGGCCGCCACGACGGCGGCCGTCTCCCGGGCCGGCCGCCCGACGCCGATGGGAGTCGCGGAGGCCTGCCCCCCGGGGCCCGGCGGCGGGCCCTGACTCCTCGTCGCACATCGGACCCGGGCCCCCACGTCCCGTCAACTCCCTTGCGGCGCTGGGCGACCGATCGGCTCGTTCCCCTCTTTCCCCGCCTTCGTCCGGCCCCCCGCCGGCGCCCCGGTACCCCGGTATCGCGCCCACCGGGAGTCGAACGGGCCCGGACGGCGGACCCCACTCCGGGGAGATTCACCCCACGGGGGGTACTTGCTCTCCCGATGGCGCACTTTGGGGCATTTCAAGGTGATTGCGAGGCTCTTGCGGCAAATACTCGAATCGTCCTCATTCCGGAGGATCACGACAGGAGAGCATCAATGCGTACTTCCTTCAAGATGGTGGCCGCTGCCGCCGCCGCCACCGCCATGCTCGGCGCCACCGCCGCCACCGCGAGCGCCTACGGCAAGGCCGGTGGGGACGAGACCACCATCCTGGCCAACGTCTGCGGCAACACCGCGCAGGGCGCCGACGTCGACAACAAGGGCTTCCTGGCCGGCATTCTGAGCCAGCAGTCGAACAGCACCACCCTGTGCCAGCTGGGCAACGACAACTTCGCCGTCAACACCAGCGTCTTCCAGCCCGTGGTGATCACGTTCGACTGATCGGAGTCCCCTCTTCCGGGATCCCGGCAACCGAACCCCCGGCCGGGGGCGGACCACCCGCCCCCGGACCCGGGGAACGAGGAGCACCGAGGGGAGAGACGTGTCCGGCACCCCGGCCACGGCTCTCCCCTCCGCCGTGCCCGCCGCCCCC
>NZ_VKHS01000131.1 GCF_014141525.1 Streptomyces calidiresistens | reverse complement strand
GCGGAGATGTGCTGGAGACGTACCACGCCTGCGACCTCATCCTGCTGGACACCGACCTTCCGGACCCCAGCCGGAGCCGCCGGGTCCGGCTCACGATGTCGGCACGCGCCTGCATCGCGGTCCTCCGTGCCACGGACCCCATGTCAACCCACCTCGAACGGTCCGATCCCGCCGACCCGCAACGAGACCCGGGGTCTGTTCCCCGCCGTCGTCCGACTGTTCCCCGGCCCGGCTCATCCGGTCCGCCCGGCGACTCCGTCACCGGGCGTGATCACGAGTCGGTCCCCAACCACGACAGGCCGCCTGTCGAACAGGAAGATCACGATCCGTATCTGAAATACTATGCGATAGTAGGACCTTACTGGCAGTAGCAGGACCTTACCGACAAGGGGATTTGCTTTGTCTGTCGAGGACGGGAGCTCGCGCAGGTTCACGGTCCGAAAGAAATCGGACATCGTAGGCCAATTATTCTGGAACGGCCACGAACAAGCCCAACCACGCATCCTGGTGGCTTCCGGCTGTCTCTCGGCGGAGGCGTTGAAACGGGACATGCAGCGACACGGCTACGACGCCTTCGTCGCATCCAGCGGCGGAGATGTGCTGGAGACGTACCACGCCTGCGACCTCATCCTGCTGGACACCGACCTTCCGGACCTCGACGGTATCTCGGTGTGCCAAGCCATACGCAGCGACAGCGAAGTGCCCATCATCGGCTTTACCCCGGCGGAGGCCGAGGTGGACCGGGTGCTCCTGTTGGAGGCGGGATGCGACGACTGTGTCGAGATCCCCTACCGGGCGCGTGAGCTGATGGCCCGGATCAAGGCCATCTTCCGCAGGACCGGGCCGTCGCGCGCAACGGAGGAGACCGACCGGGGAGAGCACGACCGGATGGAGTTCGGTCCGCTCGTCATCGACTCCTCCCGGCGGGAGGTGTGCCTGGACGGGCTGCCGCTCGCCCTGACCCGCAAGGAGTTCGACCTGCTGTACACGCTGGCGACGGAGCCGGAGCGGATCTTCCAAAGGCCGGAGCTGATGTCCCTCGTCTGGGACTACCCGGTCGACACCCGGATCGGCGTGCAGGCGAGCAGAACCATAGACACCCACGTCAGCAGTCTGCGCGGCAAGCTGGGCAGCGGCGAGTGGATCACCACCATCCGCGGTGTCGGCTTCCGGTTCGGGTGCCCGCCCGGTACCGGAGCCGGCGGGGGAGCTCCTCGTGCCACGGGCCGGGCTGCTCAGTGCAAAAAGCGCCACCGGGTCTGCGCGACACAACCTTTGGTGAAGGCGAACACCGTCCGAGGAGCGACGGAGAAGGCCCAGGCCCGACCGACGGAGCCGCTGAGCACATCGCCGTCGACGACGTAGTCCCACATCGCGCCGTACTTGCGGCGGAACGTCTCGGCGGCCTCCTCCAGTCTCTCCTCCTCGGTGACCCGGACCGCCCGGCCCTCCAGCACGATGTCCACGCCGCTGGAGAGCCGGGCCGTCCCGGTCAGCAGCGAGCACCGTGGGTTGGACAGCAGGTTGAGTACCTTGCGTTCCTGCGGCAGTGAGCAGAACCACAGAGCCCCGTCGTGCCACACCCCCGCCACTGGCGTTATGTGCGGCCCGGGGGTGGGGCGCACGGTCGCGACCCAGTACAGCTCGGCCTCGGCCAGCATGCGGCGCGTCTCGGTCCAGGAGGCGGGGCGTGCCCCCTCCGCGCTGTAGCGGGGATCCAGTTCGACATCGTAGGGGTTGTCGGACATTCAGAGGTCTCCAGGTCGTGACAGTGCGGCGGGACCGGACGACATCACCGGTAGGGGCAGGGCGTCCGACACCAGACTCCGTGCGAACTCCGGATAGGAGTCGATGATCTCGTCGGCCTGTGTGCGCAGGTCGTACCGTTCGCACAACATGTCCAGGACGTGCTTGTCCCACTCCCCGCGCCGGACGATCTCGTCGTAGGGGATTCGGGTGAAGGCAACGAGCTGGTAGAGCTGGGTGAAGTCCTCCGGGTACCGCTGGTGCAGCTTGCGCTCCAGCCCTTTGCGCAGGTGGAACAACTCGTCGTCGATGTGGGTGCTCAGCTCTGTCAGGTTGGCCATGGACAGGTCGGCTATCGCCTGGCCGGGAGCCACCCGCAACTCGCTGAACTCCGCCACCGCGGTCCGCACGGCGGTGTGGCGGTCGGAGCCGGAGCCCAGGTGACGGTCGAGCAGGTCGCACAACACCTCAGCGTCCTCGAAGCTGCAGTTGATGCCCTGGCCGTAGAACGGGACGACCGTGTGGGCGGAGTCGCCGACGAGTACGGCGCGGCCGTAGTGGTAGGGGTCGCAGCGGACGACCTTGAGCAGGGAGGGACGCGCGTCCCAGACCTCCTCGGCGACCCGCGGCAGGGCCGCGGCGATGTCGGGGTACTCGCGGGCGAAGTGCTCCCGTACGGAGTCCCGGTCCGCGAAGGACCGGAACCGCAGCTCTCCGCCCCGGCTGTCCACCGGCATGAACAGGGTGGTGGTGGGGATGCCGTTCCGGTTCGGCTGGGCCTGGAGGAAGTGGTCCCCGCGGGGCCAGAGGTGCATCCCGTCCGGGCTGAACTTCCGGGCCGCTTCGGGCAGCATGGTCAACTCGACATGGCCGTGCGGGATGTACTCCTGGTGAATCCGCATCCGGGCACCGGACTTGGAGAGTTCGTAGCGCAGTGCGCTGTTCGCGCCGTCGCAGCCGATCAGGATGTCCCCGGTGGCCCGGCACACGCCGCCGTGGGCGGTGACGAAGACGGCCTCGGCGCGGTGCGCGTCGGCGCCGACGCAGGAGTGGCCGAAGTGCACGGACGCCCCCGCCTGCAGCGCTTCCTCCAGGAGAACGCGTTGGAGGGCGGCACGCGGCACGGACAGCAGGTGGTGGTCGCTGTTGACCCCGTAGGGCTGGCGGGTGAGCGTGCCGTCGCGGTGGTGCACGACGCGCTGCCGGAGCACCGCCCCCGTGACGTACAGGAGATCACGCAACGCGGGGTGCAGAGCGCTCGATCCGCGGTGGGTGAGGGTCAGATTGAACGAGCGGCCGGTCGTCACGGTGGCCATGCTGTGGGCGGACTGCTTTTCGTGCACCTCCACCTCGAAGTTCCGCCGGCGCAACTCGATGGCGAGGAGACAGCCCACCGGGCCGGCTCCCACGATGACCGCCCTGACGCGGCGCCTGGCTCCTGACATGACAAAGTCCTTCCTGCGATGGCCTACGGCGGCTGGGTGTCCTCGGCGACTCGTGCCTCGCGCAGCGACGCTCACGGCACGCGTGCGGTGGTGACCTGGCCGGTTCCGGCGAAGTAGTGGACCATCGAGGTGATCCAGGACGGATCGGCGGCGGGCAGTTCGAGGCCCAGATCCTTCAGCAGCCTGACCGTTCCGTCGTTGGTGTAGCGGTGATCGCCCAGGTCCATGACTCCCTCCCGGAACAGCGGGACGAGGCTCGCCAGGGAGCGGTCGCCCGCCTCGGCGGGGCCGGCCTCCAGGGCACCCAGCCACTCAGCCGTGGAAACGAGCCGGGGCGGGCGCCCCAGCGAACCCATGGTGGCGAAGACCGTCTCCCAGTCCATGCCCACGGGATGGAAGACGTGCGTGTTCCGGTTGTGCGCGGCGGGCGAGCGGGAGAGCCGCACGACCGCGTCGGCCACCACGTCCACCGGCAGCAGGTCCACCGGCGGCCCGGGCTCCCTCGGCGCCAGGCCCAGCTGAAGGAAACTCTTGACCTGGAGCCAGAAGAAGTCGTCCGTCCGGCAGGCTCCGGTCGCGGTGTCCGGGCCGATCCTCCCGATGCGATGGACTGTGACCGGTACCCCTCGCTCCCTGGCCGCCAACGCCAGCCGTTCGGCGACCCACTTGCTCTGCGCGTAGCCGATCCCGAGCCCGTCGGGAGTCTCGGGGACGGCGTCCTCGCCGATGTCCCGGGCGGGTCCTCCGGGCGGGAAGACCGCGAGTGTGGACATGTGGTGGAGCGGCTTGAGCACCGTGTCGGCGCAGAACTCGACGACCCGCACGAAACCGTCCACATTGGTCGGCTTGACCGAGACGTACGGCGCGGCGAAGTTGATGTGCGCCGCCGCGTGGTGGACGACCTCGATTCGACCGGCCAGGTCGCGGTACTCCCCGGGGGAGAGGCCGAACCGCTCCTGTGACAGATCTCCGGCCACCACGTGCACCCGGGACAGGTCCAGTCCGCGGTCGACCCGGTAGCGGCGGGCGTTGTCGCCGATCCGGCGCAGCCCCTCCTCCGGCGAGGTGGCCCGTACCAGGCAGTGGACCACACAGCCGGCGGCGAGCAGGGAGCGCAGCAGGTAGATCCCCAGGAACCCGGTGACGCCGGTCAGCAGCACCGTCCGGCCGGTGACCGGGTCCGCGCGCCGCAGGACGCCGGCCGGATCCACTCCCTCCGGCAGCCGGGTGTCGGCCCACAGGTCGGGTCCGTCGGCCGTGACCTCCCCGGCGAGTACCCGCTCGACCCGCGCGGCCATGCCCGCCACGGTCGGGTCGGCCAGCAGCGCGCTGAGCGGGAGGTCGACCCCGTACTCCTCCTGGAGTGTCTGGCGCAGCCGCACCGCCATGAGCGAGTGGCCCCCCAGGGCGAAGAAGTCGTCCTCCGGGCCGACCGCGGCTCCCTCCAGCAGCCCGGCCCAGATGGCGGCGACACGCTGTTCGGTCGGGGTCGGAGGCCGGCCGTCGACCGCCTCCCGCCGGGGAGTCGGAAGCGCCGCCGCGCGGACGGCCAGGGCGGTCCGGTCGGTCTTACCGCTGGGAGAGGTGGGCAAGTGGTCGATCCCAACGAACCGGGAGGGAACCATGTACGCCGGCAGGGAGCGGCTCAGCAGGCGGCGCAACTCCGATTCGTCCACGGGGGCGTCCGTGCGCACAAACGCGACAAGCCTCCGGTCCCCGGGGCGGTGCTCGGCGGCGACCACGGAGGAGGCGGTGATCGAGGGCAGGTCGTTGAGCGCCGCCTCCACCTCCGCGGGCTCGATCCGGTAGCCGCGGATCTTGATCTGCTCGTCGGCCCGGCCCAGGTGTACGAAGCCCTCCTCCTGCGTGAACCTGACCAGGTCGCCGGTGCGGTAGAACCGTGCGCCCGGCTCCGGGGCGTAGGGGTCGGGCAGGAAGCGTGAGTGGGTCTGCTCCGGCAGGTTCAGGTAGCCGGGGGAGAGGACCCGCCCGCCCACGTACAACTCGCCCGGTACCCCGAACGGCACCGGGCGGCGGTCGGCGTCCAGGACGTACTGCCGCACTCCCGCGGCGGTGTGCCCGATGGGCGGCCTCTCCGGCCAGTCGGCCGGATCCTCCGGGAGTCGATGGGCGGTGCACAGGTGTGCCTCGGAGGGGCCGTATGCGTTGATCAGCGTCGCCCCGGTGAGGCGGGTGAACATCTCCCGCAACCGGGGCGTGACGACGAGTTGCTCGCCGGTGGTGTAGACCTCGGTCAGATCGGGCAGGGCGATGCCGTTGCGGACGACGACTGATGCCAGCTCCCGGAGGGCGACGTAGGGCAGGAAGACCCGGGCCACCCGCCGCTCGCGCAGATGGCTCGCCAGCCGGTGCAGGTCGGCTCGCAACTCCTCGTCGATGAGGACCAGGGTGCCGCCGGCACAGAGGGTTCCGAAGATCTCCATGAACGACACGTCGAAGGAGAGCGACATGTACTGAAGGGTGCGGGCGTCCGTGTCCGGCTCGGACAGGTCCATCTGCCGGTACACCAGGTTGTTGATGGTGAAGTCGTTGATGACGACGCCCTTGGGACGGCCGGTCGACCCCGAGGTGTAGACGACGTACATCTCATCGTCGGGGGTGCGGCGCACCGGCAGGTTCCCGTCGTCCTGCCCCCGCACCCGGTACGCCTCGGCGTCGAGGTCGAACACCTCGGTCCCCTCCGGGGCCGGTGTCTCCGGGCGACCCCGGGTGAGCAGGAGCCCGGGACGGGAGTCGGCCAACATCAGCGCGATGCGGTCCTGCGGGTACGCCGGATCCAGCGGGAGGTGGGAAGCGCCCGCCTTCAGCACGGCCAGCAGGGCGATAACCGCGTCCGGGCCGCGCTCCAGCCGGATCGCCACCCGCGTCCCCGGGCGGACCCCGCGCCCGCGCAGGGCCCGGGCCAACCGGTTGGCGGCGGAGTTCAACTGCCGATACGTGAGGACACCGCCGTCCACCGCCTCGACCGCCACGCTGTCCGGAGTCAGTCCGGCCCACTCCTCGAACATGTCGGGCACCGATCGCTGTGCGGGTCGCTCGTCCGCCGGCCCGTGCCAGGCGGCCTCCAGTTCCCGCAGCTCCGCCCCGGGCACCCAGCTCAGCTCGCCGACGGGGCTGTCGGGCCGGTCCAGCAGGTCTGCCAGCAGGGCGCGGAACCGTCGGGCGACGCGTTCGACCGTCGCGGGGCGGAACAGGGCCCGGTCGTATTCGAAGGTCAGGCCCAGCTCCTCCTCACCCTCCTCCACGATCAGCGCCAGGTCGTACTTCGGGGCACCGCTGATGTGCTGCCACTCGTCGGTGCCCAGATCGAGGTGGCGCAGGACACGACGTTCCTTCGGCATCAGGGTCACCATCGTCTGGAACAGGGGCGAACGCCCGCCCTCCCGACCCGCGCCGAGGGCCTTGACGACCTCCTCGAAGGCCACGTCCTTGTGACGCATCGCCGAGAGGACCTCCCGTCGGGTGCGCGCCAGCAGCTCCCGCACGGTGTCCCGCGGCGAGAAGCGGTGACGCAGCACGACGGTGTTGACCAGGTGACCGATGGCATCCTGGTCGATTGCCCGGTCGCGCAACGACACCGGCAGACCGACCGTCAGGTCCTCCTGGCCGGTGTGCCGGTGCAGCAACACCGCGTAGGCGGTGAGCAGGACCATCAGCGGGGTCACGCCCTCGGCCGCCGCCCACTCCCGCAACCGGGCGGCCTCGGCCGCCGGGATAACCGTCCGCATGCCGTCCGCACGCCCGGTGCCATGCCCGCGCGGGCGGTCCAGGGGGAGGTCGAGCAGCGGCGGGGCATCGGCGAGGTGCTCTTTCCAGTGCTCCAGGGACGCCTGGCCGGCGGCGCGTCCCCGGGCCGCGACGACCTCCCCGAACTGAGTGGGGGCCGGGGTGCGCGGCAGTTCCCCGTCGGCCACCAGCCGCCGGTAGGCGGTCAGCCACTCCGTCAGCAGCACCGACCATGAGAAGCCGTCGAACACGGTGTGGTGCACGTTCACCAGGAGCACCGTGCCGTCCTCTCCGGTGTCCAGGCACAGCACGCGCAGCAGCGGACCCGTGCGCAGGTCGAGATGGGCGACGGCGAAGTCGGCGGCCAGCTGCCGCACCTCCTCCTCGCCGGATGCGGTGCCCGTCTCGAAACCGAACCGGGGATCGGGCGAGACCCGCTGCACCAGCCGGCCGTCGGCGTCCATGGCGAAGGTGGTCCGCAGGCTCTCGTGCCGGGCCACGACGTGCCGCAGGGCGCGCCGCAGCACCTCCGGGTCGAGCGGGTCGGGGAAGCGCAGCAGAACGGGGGAGTTGTACGCCGCCGGGCGCGCAGCCACTCGGACAGCGCGCGGGGGGTCCCGCATCGGGCGATGTCCGCCGCGCTGACCTCCGGGCCCAGCAGGTCGCGCAGGTCGGCGACGTATGCGTCCTGGTCCGCCGCGGTGAACGGGTCGTCGGCCGTCGCCGCGGGCCGGCCGGAGATGTGCCGCCATCGATCGAGTACCACGTTGAGCAGTGGGTCAATCACGTGCAGCCACCTCCGTACGGCCTTCGCGCGTCGACCGGATGTGGTCGGCCAGCGCCTTGGCGTTGTCGTGCTGGAAGATGTCCTCTGCCCGCACGTCGACCCCCATGACGTCCTGGAGGTCAGCGGCGAGTTGGATGAGCTGGAGGGAGTTGGCGCCGGACATGACGAAGGAATCGCCGGGACCGATTCGCTCCCGTCCGGTCACGCCGGCCAGCAGACCGAGGATGACGGACGCGACCGGGTCCTCCGCCTCACCGCGGGCCCGCCCGGGGTCCGGTTCCACCAGGACGGCACGGGGTTCCCGAAGGGCCATGCGGTCCAGCTTCCCGTTGTGGTTCAGTGGCAGCTCTGCCAGGTGGTGGACGCGGGCGGGCAGCATGTAGTCGGGCAACCGTCCGCGCAGCTCGGACAGCAGGGTCTCCGTGCCGGGCGGTTCGCCCGTCGCGGTGGTGCAGAAGAGGACCAGCTCCTTCAGGTGGTCCGCCGTGTCCACCGCGCGGACCACCGCGCGCTCCACCAACCCCGTCTGCTCGGTGGCGCATTCGACCTCGCGAAGCTCCACCCGGAAACCCCGGATCTTGACCATCTGATCGGTCCGGCCCGCCAGGACGATCTCGCCCTCCGGGGTCGTACGGGCCATGTCACCGGTGCGCAACAGCCGCGTCCCGGCGTGTACGGGGAACTTCTCGGCGGTAACTTCCGGCTGGTCCAGGTAGCCCCGGGCCAGACCGGCGCCACTGATGTACATCTCGCCCACCTCGCCGGGCGCACACGGGGTGAGGTCCTCGCGCAGGACGTGCAGCCCCACGCCCGGCAGGGGCCGCCCCACCGGGAACACCTGGCTGCGCAGGTCGTCCCCCGTCAGGGCGTGGACCGCGGTCAGGGCCGAGTTCTCGGTGCAGCCGTAGGCGTTGTAGACGGTTCCGCCGATGGCCCGCAGAGCACGGGAGAGGTGGCGCGGCGAGGGGAAGTCGCCGCTGACGATGAGCGTCCGCACATCGCGCAGTGCCTCGGGGTGGCCGTCTACCAGGAGGTTGAACAGGCCGCACGGCAGGTTGAGGAAGGTAACCCGGCGCTCGATCACGGTCCGGGCCAGCTCGGGCAGCGAGGGAAGCCGTGGAGGTGGGAGGACCACCCGGGCCCCGTGCAGGAGGCTCAGCCAGATCTCGGTGGTGGAGGCGGCGAAGGAGTAGGGGGCGAGCTGGAGGAAACAGTCGTCGGAGCGGACCCGTACCTCTCCGTTGTACCGGGCCAGGCGGGCGATGCCCCGGTGGGGGACGAGCACGCCTTTGGGACGGCCGGTGGAACCGGAGGTGAACAGAATGAACGCGGTGCTCTCCGGGTCCACCGGTTCCGCCGGGTTCCCGCTCTCCAGAGAGGCGCTGTCGGCGATGAGCTCGTGGATATCGCGCTCGACGGTGACGGCACCCAGCCCCGCCGGCACGTCCCGCAGCGTAAGCGGCAGCGCGGCCTCCCGTGCGACCGCGCGCCGTACGGAGACCGGGTGAGCGGGGTTCAGCGGTACGACCACCGCGCCGGCCTTCAGGACGGCCAGGAGGACGATGTACAGCTCCGGGGAGCGCGACATGTGGACGCCCACCCGGCTGCCCGCCGTCTGCGGCAGGAG
>NZ_VKHS01001309.1 GCF_014141525.1 Streptomyces calidiresistens | reverse complement strand
GCCGACGGTCGGCCCCGTCCTGCCGGGCAGGACCGCCCCCGCCCGGCCCCGCGCGACGGGGCCCGGTCGGGAGGTCGGGGCCGAGGGGGGCGTGCCCTGCCGTTGGTGCGGGATGTCCAACCACCCGGGCCGGCACTACTGCGCCCGCTGCGCCATGTCCATGGCGGCGACCGAGGAGCAGGCGGACCCCGAGCGCCTTCCGTGGTGGCGACGGTTGTTCGACCACCGTGGCGAGGAGGTTCCCTGGGCCGGTGAGCGTCCCCTGCCGGATCGTGGCCTGCGGTACCTGCTCAGGTGGCTGATCATCGGGGTCGTGGCCTCCCTGCTGATCCTCGGCCTCGTTCGGCTGCCCGGCGCCATCGAGGCGGCCCGCGACCACTTCGCCGAGCGCGCCCCGGTGGCCCCGAACCGCGTCGACGCCTCCTGGTCCTACGGCGACCAAGGCCCCGAACTGGCCTTCGACAAGCTGAACAACACCTGGTGGGGGCCGGGCGTCTCGCAGGCCGGGAAGGGCGAGTGGATCGAAGCCCGCTTCGACGAGCCCGTCGACCTCCTCGATGTCGTCATCACCCCCGGCGTCTCCACCCGCGCCGACCAACTCGGCGAATCCGCCCTCCCGCGTCGCATGGAGGTGGAGATCACCCACGCCAACGGCGTGAAGACCACCCGCGACATCACCCTGGACCAGGGCGTGGGACCGCAGCACCGCGACTTCCGCGCCAAGCGGGTCGTCACCGTCCGCTTCGTCCTCGACACCGCGTACGCCGCCTCCGACGACAAACAGGTCGCCATCGCCGAGATCGAGTTCTTCGGCCCCTCGACCAGGGACTTCCTCTGACCGGGACGCACCCCACCGAACAGGCACCGAACAGGCATCGAACGGGCGAACAACGTGAACACCGAGACCTCCCCCCACCCGGACACCACCCCGGC
>NZ_VKHS01001308.1 GCF_014141525.1 Streptomyces calidiresistens | reverse complement strand
CGTCGCCAGCGTCAGATGTGCATAAGAGACAGCCCGATCACCCCCCGTCCCTCACCCTCCTCCGGTGACCGCCGGTACGGGGGCGCCCCGGCGCTCCTCCAGTTCCCGACGGTGGGCGGCGAGGCGGGCGGCGCGCCCCGCGGTGAGGGCCCCGACCGGGCGGCCCGCCCGGTGGTGGGTGACCTCCAGGCGGCGGGCGACGGGGTCGTTCTCCACCACCCGGACCTCGTCCGCCCGGGCCGGCAGGCCCACCGACCGCAGGCGCACCCCGTACAGGTCGGCCCAGAAGGAGGGGACCGCGTCGTAGGGGCGCGGTTCCCCGGGGTGGAGAAGGGTGTGGACGGCCACGGCGGCCTGTTCGACGGCGTTGCTCCAGTGACCGATCAGGACGGGGGCGCCGTCGGCGAGGGGGTGCGGGGCCCGGGCCACGTCCCCGGCGGCGGTGACCCCGGGCACGACGGTGCCGTCGGGGCGCAGGGCCCGCAGGAAGGGGTCGCAGCGCACGCCCCCGCCGGGCCCGGTGACATCGAGGCCGGAGTCGGTGAGCCACTCGGTGGCGGGAACCGCGCCCAGGGCGGCGACCACGGTGTCGGCCACCGAGGTGGTGCCGTCGGAGAGCGTGACGCGGAACCCCTCGCCGGCGCCGGGTCCGGCGCGCAGGTCGGTGACGGTGGTCCCGGTCCTCAGGTCGACGCCGGCCTCGCGGTGCAGCCCCGCGACGAAGGCCCCCGCCACGGCGCCCACGGCACGCACCAGGGGCTGCTCGGCGGCCTCCACGAGGGTGACCCGGCAGTCCCGGGCCCGGGCCGCGGCGGCGATCTCCCCGCCGAGGAACCCCGCCCCGATCACCAGGACGTGGCGTCCCGGCAGGAGGGCGGCCCCCAGGGCCCGCGCGTCGTCCCGCCCCCGCAGGGTGGCCACGGGCCGGGGGGAGG
>NZ_VKHS01001307.1 GCF_014141525.1 Streptomyces calidiresistens | reverse complement strand
GGCGGGAGGGGGAAGTCGTCGAGCCGGTCCCACCACCAGGCGCGGTCGGCCTCCCACTGCTCCGTTCCCGGCAGGTCGCCCAGTGCGGTGACGTAGTCGCCGAAGTCGATGTCGAGGGGGGCGAGGACCGCGTTGTAATCCGAGACCAGCGCGAACAGGTCGCGGTAGAAGACGCCCGAGGACCAGCCGTCGATGATGAGCAGGCTGGCGGAGGAGTGCAGCCGTGCGGTGCCGTCGGGCAGCAGGGTCAGGCGCATGTCCAGCCCGCAGCCGGTCGAGGGATCGGGCCCCTCGGTGCTCATCTCGTGCCGGATCCCCGCGAGCCGTTCCGCCGCCTCCTCGTCCGGGAGGTCGCGCAGGTCCTGCACCCGCAGCGGCGGCGCCGCCTCCGGGTCGTCCGGTGGCAGGATCCGCTGCCGGCCGTCGGGCAGGATCCGGGCCCGGAGCACGGCCTGGTGCTCGGCCAGCCGCTCCAGGGCGTCCCGCAGCGCCTCGGGGGCCTCCTCGGGGTCGGGGTCGATCAAGCCGATGTCCACGTAGTGGTGGGCCGAGCGGTAGGACAGCTCCCACCCGCCCTGCTGACCCACGAAGTACCCCTGCTGGAGAGGAAGGAGCGGGAACGGGGCCCCGGGATCCTCGCGACGCCGCAGCTCCAGCGGAAGGGGGCGGGCGGCGCCGGTGGCCGAGGCGTGTTCGTGGACCAGGGCCGCCAGGTGGGCGGCGCTGTGTTCGACCCGCACGTCCGCCAGGGCGAGCGCGACGCCCAGGCGCTTGCGCAGCAGGGCCGCCATGCGAACGGCCAGGACCGAGTCGCCGCCCAGGGTCAGGAAGCCGGCGTCGGCGGGCACGGAGGCGAGGTCGGTCTCCAGCACGTCGGCCCACACCTCGCGGACCGCGCGCACCAGTTCGGGCGGGGCCCCGGCGGGGGTGCCGATG
>NZ_VKHS01001306.1 GCF_014141525.1 Streptomyces calidiresistens | reverse complement strand
ATCCCCCTCCTGCCCCCGGAGCCCGGCTCCGGGGGCAGGAGGGGGATCGGCCGTCCGGCGAGCCCTGTCGGGGCACCGGTCGAGCCGGGGCGGCGGCCGTACCGGCCGGGAACGGGAACCGGTGCCGGTGGTGTCCGGGACCGGGGGTCGTTCCACCGGGAACGGGAGGCCCGTGACCGGTTCGCGGTGTCGGAGGTGCCCCCCGGCTTTCCACCGGTCCCCCCGCCGCGGGGTTCTGCCGGAGCCCCACCCCGGGGCCCATCCGACCCTCCACCGCCCCGTTCCCGTGCTCCCCGCGGGGTCCGCCCCGGTCCCCGTCCCGGGGAGGCCGGGGGCGTTGTTTCCGCGGTCACCGGCGGCTCCCGAATTCCGGCCGATCGCCCCGCCCCGGCGGCCGGCCGCCGGGTGATCCGCTCGGATCGAGCCGGTGGCCTTCTCGATGTCCTACACCATCTCCGGTGATATTCCCGCACGGAGTCGTCGGCTCCGGGGAATTTCCGGGAGAGCGACCGGCCCGGCAGTCACCGAGTCGACGCGCATCACGTCCTGTCCGTCTTCCCGGGCGGAGTTCGGGACACGTTCTCCCGCTCCCCGGATGTGACCGGGGGATCGGTGGGCGCCCTTTCGGGAATCGGAAGGAAATCCGAACGGAAGCCGAGCGGGAGATGTTCGGGTGACCCCCGGGTCTCTCTCGCCGGGAAAGTATTTTCCCTCCTTCCCGAGGAGTGGGACCATCACCGCGTGACCGAAGTCCGGGAATCCCCTTTCCCCGGGTGCCGCGGGAACTCGCGGAGAGGCGGATCTCCTCGGCCGATTCGTGGTCCGGTGATGCCACGGATTTCGCCGGGTCGGCCGGGCGCGGGGAACACCGGGCTCTCCATCGAAACGGCGCGGGCGGGGAGGAGCCCCCGGCGTCGGTGCGGGGGGTCGCCCGGCGG
>NZ_VKHS01001305.1 GCF_014141525.1 Streptomyces calidiresistens | reverse complement strand
GCCCCGGTGTGGGCGTGGGGGCGCGCGGAGGGGTCCGGGCTCATGATCGTCTCCTTCACGGGTTCTCCCGGCCGAAGCGGCGGGGGCCGGGCGAAGATCTCCCGCTCCGGGAGAGCGCGGCCCCGGGAGCGCGGAATCGGGACGTGCCGTCGGGCGGTCCGGTACGACGGTCGGGGACCGCGTCGGGCAAGGGGACCGGGGACCGAATCCTCACCGGGGGTCGGCCGTGTCCGCGGCCGGGAGGTGGACGAGGAGACCGGCGGGGAACGGGTTCGTCCCGATCGCGCGGGGTGGTGCCCGTGCATCGGATCGCATCGGGGACGCCGTTGATCCGCGGTTCACCACCGGCGCGACCGGTGCCGGTTCCCCCGGCGTCCATCCGCCGGGGCTCCACCATCGCCATCATGATCACACTTCTCGCGTTGCGTCTCCTCGACCCTATACCCCCAGGGGGTATGTCGCAACCATGGGCGCCCCGCCTCCGGGCGGGAAACGTTACGACGCGACGACGCACCGAAGAGGGTCCCGGCACATCGACGATGACCGTGTTCGACCCCCGCCGGACCGCGCCCACGAGGTGTTCACCCCCCGGACGGTTCCCGACTCGGGACCGGCCCGGGGTAACGGCCGCCGCCACCCGGGCCGGGGCGACCTCCCGGGGCGGCTCCCTCGATCGGTGCGTCCTCGGCGCGGTGTCGGGGGAAGGCTCTCCACGGATCACACCGGCGCCGAGCAGGGTGTCCGGACCGTTCCCGGGGGCCCCGGAGGCCCTTCCGACCTCACGGGCTCCCTGGTCCCCACCTCCGGGACTCCGGGACTCCGGAGCCGATCACCCTCCGTCGGTCGCGCGTTTCCCGGCGGTTATCCGGGGAGAGCCCCTCACCGGTGCCGGACATCCGGCGCCGGCGTCCGGCACCTCCCCCTCCGCCCACCGTCCGCC
>NZ_VKHS01001304.1 GCF_014141525.1 Streptomyces calidiresistens | reverse complement strand
GGTGGGGTGCGGTGGCCGGGGGCAGGCGGAGCGCCAGCACCGCCATGTCGTCGCGGCCGTCGCCGGGGTGGTGTGCCATCAGTTCCTCGCACAGCCGGCGCGGGGGGAGGTCCCTGCGCCGTTCCGCCAGCCGGGCCAGCTCGGCCATTCCCTCGTCCACGGAACGTCGTCGGTGTTCGACCAGACCGTCGGTGAACAGCAGCAACACGGCGCCGGGCGGCAGGACCCGATGATGTCCGGGCCGTGCCCGGTCGGGATCGACACCCAGCGGCAGCCCGGGCTCGCCGGGCAGGTATTCGGCTCCGCCGGCGGGGTCCAGGACCAGAGGGGGCGGGTGCCCGGCCGTGCTCCAGTCGACACCCCGGCGCCCCTCCCCCGGGCCCGCCGGGGAGACCCGGAGCAGGCAGGCGGTGGTCAGGGGGTTGTCCGCCATCGCGTCCCCCACCCGGTCCAGGCGACGGAGCACCTCCGCGGGCGGTTCCGGGCGGTCGTACAGAAGGGCACGCAACATGTTGCGGGTGCGGGACATCGTGGCCGCCGCCCGCAGGTCGTGACCGATGACGTCGCCGATCACGGCCACCAGGGACCCGTCGGGCAGGGTCAGGGCGTCGTACCAGTCCCCGCCGAGCCGACCCGGCGCCGCCGCGGGTCGGTAGACACCGGCGACGGTGAAGGGACGGGCATCGGGGAGCTCGGGCAACAGCAGCCGCTGGAACCGCTCGGCACCGGCCCTGACCCGCTCGAAGAGCCGGGCGTTCTCGATCGCCACCCCGGCGGCCCCGGCGAGGGCCACCAGCACCTCCTCGTCGCGTTCGTCGAAGGGGCGCCCGTCCCGACGGTCGGCGAGGTAGAGATTGCCGTACCGGCCGCCGCGGGCGGAGAGGGCGACGCCCAACAGGCCTCGCATCGGGGGGTGACCGGGCGGGAAGCCGACGGAGGCGGGG
>NZ_VKHS01001303.1 GCF_014141525.1 Streptomyces calidiresistens | reverse complement strand
GCTCCCCCACCATCCGCCGCCGCCCCACCGGGTAACCGGAGACCCGTACCGCGGGGGAGGGACGCCCCGGAACGGCCGGTGGGGGTCGGCGGCCCCGCCGACCCCCGTCCCTCCCGTCGGGCCGGCCCGACGGGCCGGGAGTCCGTCAGACCGGGAGGCGGCGCAGCCGCAGGGTGGTGTCGGTGTACTCCACGACTGTCCCGTCGGGCATGGTGCGGGTGCGCTCCTCCTCCTCACAGCGCTGCACCTCCCACTCCCCCTCCGGCAGGTCGAGGGATTCCAGCACCTCCCGGGAGGTCGGCAGGTCGACCTCGGGGGCCTCGGCCTCCTCCCGCGCCGCGCCGTCACCGTGGCTGTGGCTCCGGCGCTTCGCGGGGTCCGGTGCCTCGGCGTGGCCGACGATCAACAGGGTTCCGCCCGGTGCCACGGCGTCGACGGCACGGCGCAGGATCCGCTCCCTCGGCAGCTCGGTCCACGAGTGCAGGAAGTGCGAGCTGACCAGGTCCCAGGTGCCCTCGGGGAAGGTCTCCGCGAGGTCGTGCCACTGCCAGTCGATCCGGTCCGCGACGCCCTCCTCCTCGGCGTGCGCGGCGCCGCGTTCGAGGGCGACGCGGGAGACGTCCACGGCGGTGACGCGGCGTCCACCGCGCGCCAGCCAGATGGCGTCGGCGCCCTCGCCGCACCCCAGGTCCAGGGCGGTGCCGGGACCGGGCTCGGGGAACTCCCGGACCAGGGCGGCGTTGGGCCTGCCGCTCCATTTGCGCTCGTTCTCGCGGTAGAGGTCGTCCCACTCCTCGGCGGCGGTGCGGGACCCGGCGGCCTCCTCGTGGCCCTCGTGGTGGGTGTGGGCGTGCTCGTCGTGGTGGGTGTGCTCGGCGCGGGCGGTGTCGGCCATGGAACGGCTCCTTCGGGGTGCGGACTCCGGCGGGTCCGGGGCTCGGGGAGGGG
>NZ_VKHS01001302.1 GCF_014141525.1 Streptomyces calidiresistens | reverse complement strand
CAGGGAGTGGGCCCCGCCGGGGGAGGGGGAGGTGCTGCTGCGGCTGCGTGTCCGGGGGGACGTGGCCCGGGCCCTGGTGGGCGAGCGGTTGGTGGCCGACCACTTCCGCTTCGGGCCCGCCTGGGAGATCGGCCTGCGCGCCCTCTCCGGGGAACTGCGTCGCCACCGCGCGGTGGAGGCGCTGGTGCTGCCGCCGCCGTCGGGGGGCGGGCCGGTGCACCTCGACCAGACGGTGCGGATCGATCCGGGGGAGGCGCGGATCGAGGGGGCCGAGTGGGTGCTGCTGCCGCGGCTGGAACTGCGTGCGGCGGAACCCGCCGAACCCGCCGTGGAGGGATGAGTGGGGCCCCGGGACGGGAGGGCCCCTGTCGGGAATATTCTGTCGCGAGCATGACAGAAAGCCGGTTCCGGTGCCCCCTCGGTCGGGGGCGCCGGAACCGGCTTCGTACGCGGTGCTCGCGGCGGGCTCAGGCCGCGATCAGACGCTCCACCAGGTCGCGGTAGCCGATCAGCGCGGTGCGCCGCTCCTCGGTGCCGGCGGAGCCGGCGGAGTCGCGGTCCCGGTCGCCGGTGGCGCCGTCGGCCCGCAGGGCCCCGCGCCGCTCGGCCAGGGACTCGCGGACGCACTCGCCCGCCTCCTCCAGGAGGGCATCGGCCTCCCGGACGGCCCGCTCGGGGTCGTCCACGAAGGACTGCACGGCGGCCTGGAGTCGGGCGCGCAGTTCCTCGGCGCGCTCCTGCGGGACCAGTGCCGGGCCGGCGTGGCCGTTGTGCGACCGACCGGGGCCGCCGTCGCTCGTTCCCGTGTCGCCGGTGTGGGTGGCCGTGCCGGTCCGGCCACGGTCCCCCCGGGTGTCGTCACCGGTGCGGCGCCCGGTGCCGGTGCCGCTCCCGGTGCCGGTCTCGGGTGCCACCGGTGCCGGCGGGGCTCCCCGGTCGTCGGCGGGG
>NZ_VKHS01001301.1 GCF_014141525.1 Streptomyces calidiresistens | reverse complement strand
GGGTTGTGGCGCCCACCCTCCCGGGCCGCCTCGCCCGTGCCGCCGCGCGCACCGTTCCGTCACCGGCCGGTCGCCCGCCGGGAACCGGCCGGATCCCCGCCGTTTCCATCCCCGGACACCTCGCCGGGCCCGTAACCTGGGGCGCATGTCACAGCGCAAGAGCACGGCCGGCGGGGGCGGCAAGCCGGAGACCCGGCTCGCGATGGTCCGCCGGGCCCGCCGGATCAACCGCGAGTTGGCCGAGGTCTTCGACTACGCCCACCCGGAGCTGGACTTCCGCAACCCCTTCGAGTTGCTGGTCGCCACCGTGCTGTCCGCGCAGACCACCGACCTGCGGGTCAACCGCACCACCCCGGCGCTGTTCGCCGCGTACCCGGACCCCGCCTCGATGGCCGCCGCCGACCCGGAGAAGCTGGAGGAGCTGATCCGTCCCACCGGCTTCTTCCGCAACAAGGCGAAGTCGCTGCTCGGTCTCTCCGCGATGCTCCGCGACGAGTTCGGCGGCGAGGTGCCCGGTCGGTTGGAGGACCTGGTGCGGCTGCCGGGCGTGGGGCGCAAGACGGCCTTCGTCGTCCTGGGCAACGCCTTCGGCGTGCCCGGTCTGACCGTGGACACCCATTTCGGGCGCCTGGTGCGCCGTTGGCGGCTGACCGACTCCACCGACCCCGACCGGGTGGAGGCCGAGATCGCGGAGATCATCCCGAAGAAGGAGTGGACGGACTATTCCCACCGCGTGATCTTCCACGGGCGCCGCATCTGCCACGCCCGCAAACCCGCCTGCGGGGCCTGCCCCATCACCCACCTGTGCCCGGCGTACGGGGAGGGGGAGACCGACCCGGAGAAGGCGAGGAAACTCCTGAAGTACGAGATGGCGGGGACCCCGGAACGGCACGCGGCCGGGGGCCGGCCCCCGGCGGAATCCGCCGACACCGGCGGTCCCGGCCACGGC
>NZ_VKHS01001300.1 GCF_014141525.1 Streptomyces calidiresistens | reverse complement strand
AAGCCGCACCACCCCACGGCGCCGGTGAAGGCCGGTGGCGGCGGGACGGCCGACGAGCGGACCCCGGAGGTCGGGGGTTCCGCCCTCGCCGCGCCGGCCGCCTCCCCCGCCGGCACCGGGGCGGGTTCGGGTCCGCTCCTGGCGGTCCTCGGCGTTCTGGGGATCGCGGGGGTGACGGGGTTCCGGGTGCTCCGCCGGCGCCGCACGGCCGGCGGGGGTCGGTGAACGGGCGGTCGGGATGACCGCCACGACCACCGGCGGCCGGAGCGGGGCCCGCGGCGGCGCCGTGACCACCGTGGCCTGGGCCGTCCTGTTGTTCGGACTGTGGCTGTGGGGACGGGAGTTGACGGGTGGTGAGCCGGATCTCGGCGGTCCGGTCCGGCTGTCCGACGGCCGGGTGCTGCCCGCCCCGGTGCGCCCCCTGGACGGGGAGGCCGTGCCGGTGCGGCTGGAGATGGACGGCCCCGCCCTGCGGGCGGAGGTGATCGAGCGCGGCGTCGAGGCGGACGGCGGCGTGGAGCCACCGCCGTTCGAGGCGGCGGACACCGCGGGGTGGTTCCGGGACGGCCCGGTGCCGGGGGCTGCGGGTGCCGCCCTGCTGGTGGGGCACGTGGACACCGATACCGGGCGGGCCGTCTTCTACGACCTGAGCACGGTGGAGCCGGGCGCCGAGGTGGAGGTGCTGCGCTCGGACGGCCGGACGGCGGTCTTCACCGTCGAGCGGGTGGACGTGGTGGAACTCTCCGCCTTCGATCCGGAGGCCGTGTACGGGCCGCACCGGGAGGGGCGGGCCGAGTTGCGCCTGATCACCTGCGGTGGGGAGTTCGACGCGGAGCGGAGCAGCTACTCGGCGAACGTGGTGGTCTCCGCCTATCTGACGGAGACCCGGGACCCGCCCGGGCCGCCGGCGGATCCGGCCCCGTCCTGACCCGCCGCCCGGGGACGGGCGG
>NZ_VKHS01000130.1 GCF_014141525.1 Streptomyces calidiresistens | reverse complement strand
GGAGGGGGTCGTGGTCGGGCCGCCGGTCCCCGGTCCCCGCGGGGACGCCGGTGGGTCCCGTGCCGCCGGCGGGGGCGTCGCCCCGGCCGGCGGGGCCGTGATGCCCGGCGGCGCCGGAACGGTGGCGGGAACCGAACCGGTCGGGCCCACCCTGGCGGTGGTCGAGAGCCCCGTGCAGCTGCTCAACACCCTGGAGTGGACCCGGGCCCGGGGCGCCGGCGCCGCCGACACCGAACTGCTGGTCCTGCCGCCGCGGAACGCCGGCGGACGGGGCCAGCTGCGCCGCATGGCGGAACTGGCCCGCGACGCGGGCCACCCCGTCCACTGGCACGAGGTGCGGCCCGGCGTCTCCGGGTTGCGCGGCCTGACCGCCCTGGTGCCCCGGGTCCGCCGCGCCTCCCGACTGCTGATCGGCGACCCCTTCTCGCGCCGGATGCAACTGCTGCTCTCCGCCGCCGCGCCCGCCCGGGTGACGGTCGTGGACGACGGCACCGCGACCCTGGAGTTCCTCGCCCAGCTGACCCGCGGGGAACGCCTGGTGCGCTGGCACCGCCGTCCGCCGCGCGGGGTGCGGGCGGCGCTCTTCGGCCCGATAGCCGGACGAGCGGTGAGCCGCCTGGCGCCGGGCCCCGGGCGGCGGGTGGAGGTCTTCACCGCGATGCCGGTCGGGGCCCCCGCCTCCCCGGAGGCGCTCGGCGGCCCCGTCGCGGACGGCGGGCCCGCCGGTCCGGAGGGGGAGGTCCCGGTGGGGCCGGGCGGCACCGGGCTGCCGGCCGGTCTGGAGATCGTGCGCAACCGCCTGGAGTGGACCCGCGCCGCCTTCGGTCCGCCCACCGTCCAGGAGGGCGCCGACCTGGTGGGCACCTCCCTGGTGGAGACGGGCGTGGTGCGCGAGGACCGGTATCTGGCGGGCGTCGCCGACCTGGCGGCCCGCCACGGGGTGCGCCGCTACTTCGCCCACCGGCGCGAGAGTCCCGGGAAGCTGCGCCGGATCGCCGCCGAGTCCGGGGTGGAGATCGTCCGCCCGGACCTGCCGCTGGAACTGGTGGCCCGGCGCGGGCCGATCGCCCGGCAGGTGCTCAGTTTCCCCTCCACCGTCGTGCACACCCTGCCGCCGGTGCTCGCCGGCACCGGGGCGGTGGTGACGGCGTGCCCGATCCCGGCCGAGTGGCTGAGCGAGGGGGTGACCGAGCGGGCCGGGCGCTTCCTGGCCTCGGTGGTGGACTCCGCGCCGGGGGAGGGGCGCGCGGGGGAGCGGCCCGGGGGTTCCGACTCCGGGGCGTGACGAGGTCCCGCGCCGGGCGGACGCCCCCGGCCGGGCGCCCTGCGCGCGCTTCGACCGCCGTCCCGGTGGCCCGGCGGCGACACGCCGGGCCCGGGGAGGGGTCGATCGGTCCCGAAAAGGGCCCGGACCTCCCCTTCCGTCCCGCGTGACGCACGTCTCACTTGGTGGACCCGCGAGAAGCCGGAAGTCATACCCCTTAACCTTGAGAGGTATGCACGTCCCTGTCGAGCAATTGTCCCCCCATCGGGTGAACGCGCCGTGACCGCCGGGAAGTTGGACGCGGCCGACGTTACCCTCGGTGAGATGGCCCACATTCTCTCCCCGAGCTCCCCGGGCACTCCCTCCGGGGCGCCGACCCGTGCGGCCGAGGCCGCTTCCGACGGCTCCCTCGACGGTTTTCCCGGGCCCTCGCCCGCCGAGGCCCCGGGCGTCCCGGAGGTCCCGTCCGTGCCCCTCGACGCCCCCGGCGTCCCCGGCCCGGCCGGCGGCACGGCCCCGCCGACCGACCCGGCACCACCCGTTCCGCGCGGCGGCGGGGGCCCGGTCCCCCTCCCCGGCACGGTCCCCGCGGAGCTCGCGGACGAGCTGGTGGCCATCCGCCGTGACCTGCACATGCACCCCGAGCTGGGCAACCACGAGATCCGCACCACCGGCGTGGTCCGCGAGCGGCTGGAGCGCGAGGGGCTGACCCCCCGCGTCCTGCCCGGCGGCACCGGCCTGATCTGCGACATCATCCCCGTCCCGGAGGGCGGGCCCGGGGGCACCCGGGGGGCCCGGTCGCGGAGGAGCCGCCCGATGCTGGCGCTCCGCGCCGACCTGGACGCCCTCCCGATCCCCGACACCAAGTCGGTGCCCTACCGCTCCACGATCCCCGGCCGCGCCCACGCCTGTGGGCACGACGTGCACACCACGATCGTGCTCGGCGCGGGCATCGTCCTGGCCCGGCTGGCCCGGCGCGGCCTGCTGCCCCACCCGGTGCGGCTGCTCTTCCAGCCCGCGGAGGAGGTGCTGCCCGGCGGCGCGCAGGACGCGCTGGAGGCCGGGGTGCTGGACGGCGTGGGCCGCATCCTCGCCGTGCACTGCGACCCGAGGGTGGAGACCGGCCGCATCGGTCTGCGCACCGGCCCGATCACCTCGGCCTGCGACCGGCTGGAGATCTCCCTCTCCGGCCCCGGCGGCCACACCGCCCGCCCGCACCTGACCACCGACCTGGTGACGGCGGCGGCCCGGCTGGTGACCGACGTGCCGGCGCTGCTGGCCCGCCGGGTGGACACCCGCGCCGGCCTCGCGCTGACCTGGGGCCGGCTGCAGACCGGCCACGCCCCCAACGTCATCCCGCAGATCGCCGAGCTGTCCGGCACCATCCGCTGCCTGGACATCGACGCCTGGCGGGAGGCCCCCGACCTGGTGCACGCGGCGGTGGACGAGGTGGCGGGACTGCACCGCGCCAAGTCCGAGCTGCGCTACGTCCGGGGCGTGCCGCCGGTGGTCAACGAGCCCGGCTCCGCGGCCCTGTTGGGCGAGGCGATGGCGGCCCGGTGCGGGGCGGGCAGCGTCGAGCCGACCGAGCAGAGCCTGGGCGGGGAGGACTTCTCCTGGTACCTGGAGCACGTGCCCGGCGCGATGGCCCGGCTGGGGGTCCGTCCGCCCGGTGAGGCGGGTGCCGTTCCGCGCGACATCCACCAGGGTGATTTCGACGTGGACGAGAACGCCATCACGGTGGGTGTCGAATTGTTCACGGCCGCCGTCATGCTCGACGCCGAGGAGCGCTGAGGGGCCCTCCCGCTCGCACGGTGGCCGGGAGCACGCTCCCGACCTGCGACGATGCCGCATCCGGTACGCCGGGTGCGGCATCGTTCGCTTCCGGTGAGGGCACCGTTCGGACGCTTCCGTGTTGCGGTCGCATTGCGTTCACGACGATCCGATAACAGGAATCCATCCGTCCGTCACTTCTTATCTACGCGCGTTACCATTCCGCCGAAAGCAGCGCCCGAGAGGCGCTCCGAGCGAAGGGAACGTCTCTTGCGCCGCGTAACGAGGCTTGTATCCACTGTGGCCGTCACGGCGGCCCTCGCTCTGACCGCGAGCGCCTGCGGTGAGAGCTCCACCGAGACCGCCGACGGGGAGAGCCCGGGCGTCGGCATCGCCTTCGACGTCGGTGGCCGTGACGACCAGTCCTTCAACGAGGCCGCGGCGCGGGGCGCCGACCAGGCCGAGGAGGAGCTGGGCATCTCCGCCAACTTCCAGACCGCCCGCAACGACGAGACCGACGCGGACCGCGAGCAGCGACTGACCGAACTGGCCCAGGAGGGCTACAACCCGGTCATCGGAGTGGGCTTCCTCTACGGCAACGCCATCACCCGGGTCGCCGAGCAGTTCCCCGACACCACCTTCGGCGTGGTGGACGCGGTGGCCGAGGGCGACAACGTCTACAGCATGGTCTTCGCCGAGCACGAGGCCTCCTACCTCGCCGGTGTGGCCGCCGCGCTGAAGACGGAGACCGGCAAGGTCGGCTTCATCGGTGGTGTCAACATCCCGCTGATCCAGAAGTTCCAGGCCGGCTTCGAGCAGGGCGTCAACGACACCGACCCCGAGGTCGAGGTCGACGTGCAGTACCTGTACGCCGACGACGACCGCGGCTTCACCGACGTGGCCAAGGCCAAGGAGCAGGCCGACGGCATGCTCGGTCGCGACATCGACGTGATCTACTCGGCCGCCGGCCTCGCGGGCAACGGCTCCATCGAGGAGGTCGCCGGCGTCGAGGGCGCCTGGGCCATCGGCGTGGACTCCGACCAGTACCTGCAGGACGGTCTGGCCGAGTACAAGGACTCGATCCTGACCTCCGCGGTCAAGGGCGTGAACGTCGCGGTCTTCGACCTCATCCAGAGCGTGCACGACGGTGAGCCGCTGAACGGCATCGGCGAGTACACCCTGGCCGACGAGGGCGTGTGGCTGGCCACCTCCGGTGGCTTCATCGACGACATCATGGACGAGATCGACACCGCCCGCGAGGGCATCATCTCGGGCGAGATCGTCGTCAACGACACCCCCTGAGTCCGACCCCGTCCGACTCCCGCCCGGCGCAGCCGCACCCCCGGTCGCCGTCCGTCCCCGACGGACGGCGACCGGGCGGGCCGGCCGCCGGTGCCGCCCCGCCCCGTTCCCCCGAGCCCTCGGGGGCGGGGCGGTCGTCGGACCCGGGGCACCGGCCGGTCGGTGACGACCGGCGTTGCCCACCCCTCACCGCTTCCGATCGCCGGCCTTCCGTATCGTGGCTCCCGGGGATCGGATCCATCACCGTCGCCGATCGGGTTCGCCCGTTCCCCCGGTGCGGAGCCCTGCTCCCGCCGGGACCGGACGTCGGTGCTACGCGGGTAGAATCCGCCGGGGCGCGATAGCGTCGACCGACCTCCCGGCCCCGCTCCTTCGCCCCCGAGGAGAGTGCGTCATCCCAGCCTCCATCACCCCCGCCGACGGTGGCCCCGCCGAGGGTGTCCCCGCCGTCGAGCTCCGCGGGATCACCAAACGCTTCCCCGGCGTCGTGGCCAACCACGACATCGACATCACCGTCCGGCGCGGCACCGTGCACGCCCTCATCGGGGAGAACGGCGCGGGCAAGTCCACGCTCATGAAGATCCTCTACGGCATGCAGAAGCCGGACGAGGGCACCATCACCATCGACGGCGAGCGGGTCACGCTCTCCTCGCCCGCCGACGCCATCCGGCACGGCATCGGCATGGTGCACCAGCACTTCATGCTCGCGGACAACCTCACCGTCCGGGAGAACATCGTCCTCGGGGCGGAGAAGGCGTACGGCATCGGCGCCCGCTCCCGCCGCCGGATCATGGAGATCTCCGACGCCTACGGCCTGGACATCCGCCCCGACGTCCTGGTCGAGGAGATCGGCGTGGCCGACCGTCAGCGGGTGGAGATCCTCAAGGTCCTCTACCGCGGGGCCCGCACCCTGATCCTCGACGAGCCCACCGCCGTGCTGGTCCCGCAGGAGGTGGACGCGCTCTTCGCCAACCTCCGCGAACTGAAGGCCGAGGGCCTGACCGTCATCTTCATCTCGCACAAGCTCGGCGAGGTGCTGTCGGTCGCCGACGACATCACGGTCATCCGGCGCGGCACCACCGTCGCCTCCGTGGTCCCCGCCGAGACCAACCCCGGCGAACTCGCCGAACTGATGGTCGGCAGCGAACTGCCCGTCCCCGACACCGGCGAGTCCACCGTCACCGACGAACCGGTCCTCACCGTCTCCGGCCTGCACCTGTCGGGCACCGACACCGAGGGCACCCTCCGCGAGGTCCTCACCGACATCGACTTCACCATCCACCGCGGCGAGATCCTGGGCATCGCCGGCGTGGAGGGCAACGGCCAGGCCGAACTGGTCGAGGCCGTCATGGGCATCCGCACCCCCGACGGCGGGCGGATCGAACTGGCGGGCGAGGACATCTCGCGCGCCGGGACCCGGGCCCGCCGCGAGGCCGGCGTGGGCTACATCCCCGAGGACCGCCACCGCCACGGCCTGCTGCTCAACGCCCCGCTGTGGGAGAACCGGATGCTCGGCCACGTCACCGAGCGCCCCAACAGCCGCGGCGGCCGGCTCACCATCGCCGACGCCCGCCGGGACACCGAGCGGATCGTCGGCGAGTACGACGTGCGCACCCCCGGCATCGAGGTCACCGCCGCCAGCCTGTCCGGCGGCAACCAGCAGAAACTGATCTTCGGCCGGGAGATGAGCCACGACCCCAAGGTGCTGATCGCCGCCCACCCCACCCGCGGTGTGGACGTCGGCGCCCAGGCCCAGATCTGGGAGCAGATCCGGCAGGCCCGGGCCCGGGGCCTGGCGGTGCTGCTGATCTCCGCCGACCTCGACGAGCTGATCGGCCTCTCCGACACCCTGCGGGTCATGTACCGGGGTCGGCTGGTCGCCGAGGCCGACCCGGCGACGATCACCCCCGAGGAACTGGGCACCGCCATGACCGGCGCGTCCGGGGGCGGCACCGCCGCCGGCCCCGCCGGGGGAACCCCGGCCGGGCCCGGTGACCGGGACACCGGCGACGAGGGTGCCGCCGCACCCGACCCCGCGCCGGGGTCCGGCGCCGAGCACGACGGACGCGCAGACGGAGGCGCCCGATGACCACCTCGCCGCTCACGTGGCGGCCGTTGCGGCGGATCGACCGCGAGAAGCTGATCCTCGGCTTCGCCGCCCCCGCCCTGGCCCTGGCCACCGCCTTCGTGATCATCTCCCTGGTCATGTCGCTGACCGGCCAGAACCCCTTCCTCGCCTTCCAGATCATGGGCGACTACGGCACCAAGGCCGACAGCCAGGTCTGGATCATCAACAAGGCGATCCCCTACTACCTCTCCGCCGTCGCGGTCGCCATCGGCTTCCGGATGAACCTCTTCAACATCGGGGTCGACGGCCAGTACCAGGTCGCGGCGTTCTTCGCCGCCGCCGTCGGCGGATACCTCACCTTCTCCGGCACCCTGCGCATCCCGTTCATCCTGCTCACCGCCATGGCGGTCGGCGCGATCTGGGCGGGCATCGCCGGCTTCCTCAAGGCCACCCGGGGCGTCAGCGAGGTGATCAGCACGATCATGCTCAACGCCATCGGCGGCGCGCTGATCGGTTACCTGCTGCACGACGGCCGACTCGCCGAGCGGACCCAGAACATCGTCCACACTCCGTACCTGCCGGAGTCGACCATGTTCTTCACCATCGACACCGACGCCGGACGGATCTACGGCACGATCGTGATCGCGATCGTCGCCGGCCTCGCCTACTGGTACCTCCTCGGGCGCACCCGCTTCGGCTTCGACCTGCGGTCGGTCGGCGAGTCCGAGTCCGCCGCCCGGGCCGGCGGCGTGAGCGTCAAGCGCATGGTGGTCACCGCCATGGTGCTCTCCGGCGCCATGGCCGGGCTGGTCGGCATGCCGACCCTGCTCAACGACTCCGGCACCTTCGGCAACAACTTCCCCGGCGGCATCGGCTTCATGGGCATCGCCATCGCCCTGCTCGGCCGCAACCACGCCGTCGGCATGGCCTTCGCCGCCCTGCTGTGGGCCTTCCTGGAGCGCACCGGCGGTCGCCTCAACTTCGAGGGCTACAACCAGGAGATCGTCGGCGTGATGCAGGGCATCATCGTCCTCTCCGTCGTCATCGCCTACGAGCTGGTCCGCCGCTGGGGCCTGCGCCGCCAGCAGCGGATGGTCGGTGCCCAGCTCGCCGCCCGGGCCGCCGCGACCCCGGCCACCGCCGGCGCCGCGGTTTCCATGGAGAAGTCCCCCGCCACCCCCGGCCCGACGGGCGACCGCCGCGCCGGTAAGAACGGGTCGGACGACCCGACCGACCCGGAGGTGTCCTGATGGCCAGTGAACTGGCGACCACCCCGCCCCCGGTCCGCCCGCGCGGTCGGGTCGAACGCGGCGGCAAACGCCGCCTGAGCTACCCGATGATCCTGTTGATCATCGCCGGCGGCCTGCTCCTGCTCTCCCTGGTCCGGGCCCTCACCGACACCGGCAGCCTCACCGACACCCGGCAGTGGGGCAGCGCCCTGGGCCTGGCCGTCCCGATCGGCCTGGCCGGCCTCGGCGGTCTGTGGGCCGAACGCGCCGGCGTGATCAACATCGGCCTCGAGGGCATGATGATGCTCGGCCTGTTCGCCGCCGGCTGGATCGGCTGGCAGTACGGGCCCTGGGCCGCGGTCCTGGCCGGCATCATCGGTGGCCTCCTCGGCGGCCTGGTGCACGCGGTGGCCACCGTCACCTTCGGCGTCGACCACATCGTCTCCGGTGTGGCGATCAACATCCTCGCCCTGGGCGTGGTGCAGTTCCTCGCCAAGCTGTGGTTCGGCGAGGGCGAGGCCGCGCAGGCCGGCGGCAACGACAAGCAGTCCCCGCGGATGGAGGAGATGCCGACGTTCACCGTCCCCGGCATCTCCGACGCGCTGCGCTCGATCGCCGACCAGGGCTGGTTCCTCGTCTCCGACACCGCCGGCATCCTCGGCGCCGCCGTCACCAACGTCTCCTGGATCACCCTGCTGGCGATACTGCTGTTCGTCGGCACCTGGTGGGTGCTGTGGAAGACGCCGTTCGGCCTGCGGCTGCGCTCCTGCGGCGAGAACCCCGTCGCCGGTGAGTCGCTGGGCGTCAACGTCTACCTCTACAAGTACATCGCGGTCGCCGTCTCCGGTGGTCTGGCCGGCCTCGGCGGCGCCTACCTGGCGGTCTTCATCCGCATGTACCAGGACGGTCAGACCGGCGGTCGCGGCTACCTGGGCCTGGCCACGATGATCTTCGGCAACTGGCGCCCCGGCGGTGTCGCGATGGGCGCGGGCCTCTTCGGCTTCATGGACGCCCTGCAGATCCGCGGCGGCGGTCCCACCGTGCACGGCATGCTGCTGCTGTTCGCGATCGCCCTCGCCGGTCTCGCCGTCTACCAGTTCATTCGCAACAAGCGGGTGGCCGGCACGGTCAGCGGCGTCCTCGCCGTGCTGCTCTTCCTGTGGTACTCGGCGACCGACACCATGCCGCTGGAACTGGTCACCGCCAGCCCGTACATCACGACCCTGCTGGTCCTCGCGCTGTTCTCGCAACACCTGAGAGTGCCGGCGGCCATTGGCAAGTCCTACAGACGGGGCCAGGGGACATGACCGCACCCGACCGGGCGGACCCGGCGGACCCGGCGGGGGAGTGGGACACCCTGCGGGCCGCCGCGCGGGAGGCCGCGCGGCGCGCCTACGCCCCCTACTCCGGCTACCCCGTCGGTGCGGCCGCCCGGGTGGACGACGGGCGGATCGTCACCGGCTGCAACGTGGAGAACGCCTCCTACGGGCTGGGTCTGTGCGCCGAGTGCGGCCTGGTCTCCGCCCTGCACGCCGGTGGCGGGGGCACCCTGGTCCGCTTCACCTGCGTGAACGGCGAGGGCGAGGTCATCGTCCCCTGCGGCCGGTGCCGACAGCTGCTCATGGAACACGGGGGCCCCGACCTGCTGCTGGAGACGCCCGAGGGCGTGCTGCCGCTGGACCGCCTGCTGGCCCTGGCCTTCGGACCGCAGTGGCTGCCGGAGGCCTCCCGCCCCGCCGGGCCGCCCCCCGCGGGGTGAGCCCCCGGGGCGGGCGTCACCGGTCCGCC
>NZ_VKHS01000013.1 GCF_014141525.1 Streptomyces calidiresistens | reverse complement strand
CCCTCTCCCCGCCCCTCCACCGGCCGGGGCCGCTGACCGGAGATCCACAGCCATCCGGTTCGCCGACGGCAGACACGAACCACCTGCGACGCACTTGAGACCACGGTCGACTCCAAGGGAACGTACGACCACTTCAAAACAGCAGGTCAACGAAGGGATCGCTGCTTTGTCCACAACACCAGGGCCCCATGCTCCCTCCCCTACCGGTGCACCCGGGGGACGCGAATGGCTGACCGATTGCCACTGCGCGGAACCCGTTCTGCACCTCCTGACCGAGGAGGGATGGAGCATCGTCACCGACGGCGGCACCAACATCCACTGCACCAGCCCCGACGGTGCCGTCTACGTCGGCTTCCTTCCCGAAACCGTGGAAGCCGCGCTGTACGACACCCTCTGGCTCGTCAGCGTGGAAGACCCACACACCGGCGCCCGGTGGACCCAGAAGTTCACCGCCGGAACACCGGCACAGGCCGTCGCCGGGTTCGTGGCGGCCCTCATCGCCACCCCGACCCGGGCGTGCCCGGTCTGCCGCTGACCCGCTTCTCCACCTCTCAGGAGTTCCCTTGTCCCATACGCTGACCGTCGGCCGGCTCGTCCAGCGGCTCCGGAACCTCGATCCGGCCCTGCCGGTCTTTCTGGCCGTCAACCCCGATTGGCCCTTCGCCCACACCGTCGCCGGGATCGTCGAGGGTGTCGGCCCCACCGGTCCCGTCGTCTACATCGCCGAGAACGGGCAGGAAGATCACCTCCCTGCCGCTGTCCGGGACGAGTTGAACTGGAACAACGGATGAATCCCATGGCCATGGGGTGACAATCGGCCTCCAGCCGGTTGGAGCGTACGTCCCCGGAAACGGAGGGGCCGGGAGTACCCCGGCCCCTCCGCGCGGTCATTCACCTTCGGGCCCCGGCTGGGTAGAGCCCGAAGGCGCCGATAGACCTGTAGCAGGGGCATCGTCCTTCTCTACTCGTCGGCCGGGAAGACGTCAGGGGCTTGCTCCGGCAGGACCCGCTCGACGAACTGCTCGACCACGCTTTGGCCGACCCCTCCCTGCTTTTGGTCGTCGAGAAGATGTTGTGCCGCCGTGCACGCCGCAAGTACCGCCTCCGGTCGCTGCTGCCGAGCAGGGCTGCCAAGTCGTGGTAAAGCTCCCCCACACGCCTGGCAGTCGCCGCCTGTGCACGGTGTTCCGGGGTGGGACGCGGCGCAAGGACCTGGGGCTGTGAAGGAGTTGTACTCCTGAACTCCGGCTACACCGAGGACTGGCCGCTCAAGGAGCCGGACGACCCCTCGGGAGTGGATTCTCCGACAGGTGGGGGTGGGTCAGCAACAGGTGAGTGAGCCTCTTTTAACCGTTGGGCAACTCCTTCTCCTCCAAACTCTCTAGCCACAGTGCATAGGCGATCGATGACGAATTGCTTGGCATCGGGGGCCAACCCTCCATACCACTCATTCAGCAGATGAGCGGTCTGCACCCACTCGGCGCCTGGGGCATAAGCGCTCACGCGTGCAGCAACCTTGGGGATCATTGCAAGGGTCTGGTCACTGAACGTCGCAGGTGATTCAAGGAGCAACTGAGCGAGAATCAGCGTGGGGTCCTCACGTAGCTGATCGCGGTAGGCCACCGCCTGGACGACCCGTAGCTGCTTAAGCTCCCAATCCGCGCGTGCCCGAGCACGCAGTTGTATACGACTTTGGGCGGCATGCAGGTCCTCCGGGCTGACGTAAACCTGCACAACGGCCCAGTCCACACACATACGGTCGCCTGGTAAGGCCACCCGCCGACCAAACCGGGCGTTAGTGCGATGCTGTAATTCCGCTGCCGTCACGATGGAACAGGCAGCTGCCATCTCCTTAAACTCATCGATCACATGAGTTGCCGCTACTGCCCCAGGGGCGTGATGAGGGCGGCGACCCCTTCTACGCCATTGCCCCTCCATCTGGACGGTAAAGCGGAACCCCTCGTCGGCGCTCGCAGCGGTGAAGTTCACAGAGAACTTGCCGCGTCGCGCCGACCAGGGCCAGGTTCTATTCACCTGCTGGCTCGCCCTCGCTCCGTGAGGGTGCGGCGTACGGGTCAGCGCTCCGGAGACTTCGCATCAAAGAGATGTGGAACCGACAGCGTTCTTCCATCTCCGGTGCATCCTGGTCAGACACCCAGGGCTCAGCAAGCCGTACAAGATTGAGGAAACGCAGGCCTCGGAGATGGTCGCTGGGAGTCTCGTGCACTGCCCGCACCATCGCACTGGAGATCAAGTTCGCCGCGTCTGGGTGCGCCACCGCCGCATCGAGCCAGGCCGCACAGGCTCGATAGGTCAGCGACGTGGGTTCTTCGTATTCCAGGGCGGCTCGCCATCCGCGGATTACCCAGTCCGGAACGGAGCCCTCTGCACCGCTCAGGAGGACGGGCGAACCCGTGTCGTCCTTTTGCAGGGTCAGGTGCATGAAAGCGCTTGCCGCGGCTTGCCGTTGACCCTTCTGATCACTGGCGAACCAAGTATTCAACGTCTTGCGTAGCAAGGGTCGAAGACTGTCGTCATCCCAGAGAACACCAATGGCCCCACCGACGGCTTCTGCTACACCGTCCCTCTTTTCAGGGTCGAACTGAACCCGCTGGTCGAGCGAGCCAGCTAGGCCGCCCAGGCGGCGAAGCATCTGCTCAGGGTGAGCGGGGGTGACACTCTGAAAAACGTGGGCGAGAATCTGCAGGAGAGGAGCATCTCCCTTCTCGACCCACTTACTGGTGGCGTTCCGTGTGAGCGGGCCGATCTCCGGGTCTAGAGCCGCTGTGACCAGTAGCGCGTGTGCATGCCTTGCCAAGGTGTTGTTTGCAGACCAGTTTGTCGCCACGACAAGCAACGTGCGGGTGGACCGGGCGGCCTGCGCATGATGCAGAATCCACGGAGCCAGGCGCTCGGCGAGCTTCCCGGCCTTGGGCGCCGAAAGGCCCATGCACAACTGCGCAGTCCACATGATGAACTTATCGATGAGATCGGGGCGATCCAGTAGGAAGTAACGCACCACCGCTTCAGCGAAATCGGGGCCGGGGAAGCGCAGTGTGCCATCAGGTCGGAGTTTCGCGTCGACCTGGTGAGCGAGTTGCATCAGGCCGGGCCCCTGCTGCCCTGTCAGCCGCGTGGAGGTATCGTTCTTCTCTCCCAGCGCACGGGCGAGGGAGAGAATTTTGTCGTGCAGGTTGTCAATGGGTTCGCCGTCGTAGACCGCAGCCAGGAGCAAGTAGTTGCGGTCATAGCTGGTGCGTCCGTCCTTGGAGTGCCATTCGGTCAGCACGTCCGTCCAGCCTGAAACGGCCTTGCTTGCAACCTTAATGGTCTCGTTGAATCCGTCAGACCCGAATTTGGTGCTCCGGCCAGTGGCGGACCGGTAGTCGAACTCAGCCCGCCCAAGAGTCTGAGCCCAATCCCTAATTTGCCCTGGGCGCAGATCAGCAAGCTTCTCCTTGATTCGGTGGTCGTCAGCCCATTTCTCTGGGTCGGTAATACCCGTGGAGCTCAGGTATTTTATGAAGAGCGTGGCAGGCGCGGGCGGCTGCAGTTTACGTGCAAGTTCTCCTGCTCCATGTCCGATGTGTTTCCACAGTTCCGTACGCAGGAGAACAACCAGGTACGAGTCGTCATTGCGCAATTCGTGGGCCTGCAGGAGCTCAAGCCCGAAGTCGCAGGAGGTGGAGATGCTCTCCTCGGTCGCGCGTAGATCAAGAATCCATCCAGTGCGCTTGTGCCCCTTGAGCCCTTCCATGCTGAAGCCGTCACCGAGTTCCCGACGTATCCGGCGCAGGGTCAAGGCTTCGCCGGCCCTGGTGGTGAGGAGATGTAGAGCCGTGGTCCAGCGGCCACTGCCGGGATGATCCGCGAGAAGAACCAGGGTCCGGTTCTTCTCAAGCAACTGGGAGAGCTCTACCTCGTTCTCGACGGAAACGTAGTTCGCGAGGTCCCGCCCCACGGCCTCCGGGGGCAAAGGTGCCCCGCTGTGGCGCTGAACGGCCTCGAACCACTGCCCGATCTGGGTGCCATGGTTGGTGTCCGCATGAACGCTGGCGTATGCACCGGAGGTGCGATCTGTTGAAGATGGGGCCGGGCCGCGACCAGTCCTGGAATCGGTCTCACCCTCGGCTGTTACGCCGAGCTTCGGACTGATTTTGAACTCTTCGGCCGAGCCTGTCGCCTCTCCGTTTGGGTGTGGACTGGCGGGATCCTCAGCCGCGCTACCGAGCACAGGCCCGGACTGCCCTTCCTCCTCCGCCGGGTCTTCCTGCAGCGCAGGCCCAGCAGCGTGGTCAGTTTTATAGGAGGTGGACTCGGCCACGGACGGCCTCCTTCGAACTGGTGGGAGCAGTATCGGTTTTGAGAGCAGACTCAACTTCGGCCGTCGATGACGGGCGCCCGCATGCCGACCACCTTTCCGCTTGCCTCCACATGCTTCGCCCTGATCACGCTCGTGGCCGAACCGCGGATCGCCTCCTCCGCCTCCAAGCCGGTCACCTCGCCGGCCACGGTCTCGTAGTGCTGCTCGCTGATCGGACCTGATCTCTCACGGGTCTCACCCTGGAAGGTGAACCGTTGACCGTAGATGTCCTCCAATGCTTCTCTCACACGGCCCAGCATCTGCATCAACTCGGCATCCTCGGCAGTGATCCGCTCCGGAGCACGTGTGTACGGCGCCATGGCGAGAGCCAGGACCTCCAGCACGGGGAGGCGGGATGCAAGGCGATCCGAGTCGATCCGAAGCGGCAGCTCCAGATCGCCCACCAGCTCGGAAGGAACCTCCGGATCGGCCTCGGGCACTGCCGTTCGGCCAGAACGCCAACGCTCCAAGACTGCGTCCAAGCGCTGGTACAGGAACGTGAGGGTCGGCGCCAGAGCGCTACCGACGACTGCGGAAAGGTCCGCGACACCAGACACGAGATCCCCCTAGTAGAAATGACCCCAGGTACAAGACGAGGTCCATTAATACCGTCCCGCGTCGACCACTCACCCCGATTCAACCGAGCATGGCCTGAATCAGACCGCAGCAGGTACCCGACCTCGACGTGGCGAAAGTTAGTTCGAACGCGAATCATCCGCGCGTCTTACATGCATCATGACTGCTACTTCGACCCACAAGGGGGAGGGGGAGCCGGATCTGTCGGATCCTGGACAGGGTTCGGGTTGTGGCCGTACCTGCGGTAGCCGAGTTCATCAGGTCGGGTCGCTACCCGGGTGGCTCGCCAAGCCACATCGAACGAAAGGTTCCAGCCCGATTTATGCATCATGCCGACTGCCTTCAGGCTGGTGAGTGGCGAGAGCACGAAGCGCGCGGCAGTTAAATTCACGAGACGAGTGTGCCAAGCAACACCACCTTCCACCCTCGATATTTTCAGCCAATACCCACTACAACTTCTACATCATGAATTAACTACTGTCACACGAACGATCAGTCTCAGGACGGACGATTCCCACACATGCCAACTTCCATGGCTGGGACTACGTCTTCCATGCAGCCGACTGTCCATATAGCGCTACAACAACGCTCCGTGACGTTGCTGCTCAGCGTCGAGGAGGGTTGGGCCTGGAGTAAACCTCCGGATTGCCCCGCCCGGGCCGTGCGGCGGACATGGTTGCCCTGGCGCTCTGGTGTCGTGGGGCAGGCTCGGTGGCCGGAAGAGCGGCGGCCCGGCGGATGCGCCAGACCAGCACGTCGCTGACGCTCTCGGCCGTGTCCAGCTCCCGCTGCTCGACGGCTTTCCGGAGAAGGCTCGGGATGTCGTGACCGGCTTCTTCGGCCCGGGACAGTGTGGCGGCCAGCGCGTCCCAGCCCGACTCGCCCAGGACACGGTCGGCCTGCTCCGGGAGGGCCGAGGACAGCGTGGCGGCATATCGGTGGCGTACGGCGTCGGGGAGGTTGCGGCCGTGGGCGCGCATCGCGGCCATGGGTGCCACGGCGCTGGACCTGTACGCCCGGCGAAGGCTATGGGCGGCCTGTCGAGCGGCAGCGGCCTGTTGGGCGTGGCCCCGGGCGGAGTGCCAGCGGGCGGCGGCCACGGCAGCGAGGACGAGGGTGGACAGCAGCATCGCCGTGACGCCGGCGTCTTCGCCTTTCCCGAGGGCTCCGCCGGCATGGAGGATGCCACGAGCGGCACTGCGCAGTGCGCGGTTGGCGGAGTGTTCGGCGCGGACGTGGGAGCGGGTGGCGCGTTCGAAGGCCCGGGCGGCGGCCCGTACCTCGGTGCGCGCGCTCCCGGGAGTGGCCTGGCCAAGAGCGTCGAGGACCTCGCCGAGGCCGACGAGTTGAGCTGCGGCATCGGCATCGTTGTCCGAACGGAGCACGGCGGCGGCTTGTTCGACAGGTGGGATCGCGCTGCGCCGAGCCCCGCCGGGCTGCGGGCCTCGCCGGATCGGGTCGGGTGAATCGTTTGTGGTGGGGGCGAGACCGCTGCCGAGGCGTCGACGGATCCCGGGAAGGGAGAGGTCGGGGGCGAGTGTGGAGCCGGGGAACCAGATCGGTTGCCCGTCGCGGTTGCGGTCGCCGGGAAGAGCGACTTTGTAGCCCAGGGCGTCGCCGGAGGGGGCGAGGCGCTTGTGGACGCGGAGTCCCGCACGGGTGAGGCGCTGGAAGAACTCGTCTTCGTCCGCCGCTCCCGCCAGGGCTTGACGGACGGCTTCGCGAAGGATTTCGCGGGGTGGCTCGGGGCGGCCTTCGCGTTCCGCCTTGCTGCGTTCGGCGCTGGTGGGGCGGCGGGCTGCCGTACCGTCCCCCGCGTTGAGGCGGCGCAGACCCCACTCCTGCTCGATCTTCCGACATTCGGCTTGGGCACGGCCGTAGTCGTTGTGGCGGCGAGGACTGCGACCGTCCTGGCGGACGAGGGTGGCGGCGATGTGGATGTGGTCGTCGGCGTGGCGGACGGCGACCCAGCGACACCCCTGGTCGTCGCCCTCCGGGGCGATGCCTGCGGCGGCCACGACACGGTGGGCGACCCGGGCCCATTCGTCATCGGTGAGGTGGCGGTCGCCGGGGGCGGTACGGACCGAGCAGTGCCAGACATGCCGTTGGGGGCGACGGCCCGAGGGGCGGGCGAGGACCGGTAGGTCGAGGCGGTCGGTGAGCTGCTTGAGGGTGGCCCCCGGGTCGCGTCCGGGGTCGGGGGCGAGTTCCGGTCGCCAGGCGGCGACCAGGTGCGGGTCGGTGTGTTCCTCCCGGCGGCCGGGGCCGTAGAGGTAGGCGAGAAGTCCGTACGTCCGACCGCCGAGAGAGATGTCCGGGACCACGGTTGATCAGCGCTTCGCGATCCGGAGCGCGGCGGATTCGACCCGGTCGGTCGCGCGGACGACCCTGGCGACCGCGTCGTCGAGGAAGGCCGGACGGCCGCCGCTGTTCAGGGCCCTGGCCACCTGGTTCAAGTTGTTGCCGACCCGGGCCAGGTGGGCGGTGGCGGTCATGAGTTCTTCGACGAGGCCGCGCTGGTCGACCAGCCAGCTGCCGGGGCCGTGTTGGGCGCGGGCGACCGCGACCGCGGCGTCCGCGAGGAACCCGGCGGTGGTGAGCCCGACAGAGAAGGCGGCGTGCTGAACGGCGCGGAGTTCGTCCGGGGTGAGGCGGACGCTGCGGACCTGGTCCCGCTGCGCGTGTCGGCGCAGTCGTGGACGCGGTGCGCGGCGCGGGCGGGGAGCCACTTCTCCTTCCGGCGGCGGTCCGCCCCCGGTCGCTGCCCGGTCGCCCGGCGCCCCCCGGTGCCGGGCCGTCTCCCCCGCCTCCCCCGGGGCGGGGGCAAGCCCGTCCGAAACTCCTCCGCGCCCCCGGGGTGCGGAGGAGTTTCGGACGGTATAGCTTGCTCGGCCTCGTGCCGCTGGTCGGCTGCCCTCCCCGTCCCGGGGTGTGCCGGGGGCGGGGGTGCCCGTCATCGGTGCCCCTCGCCGCGCGGGCGTCGGACATCCCGGAGGATCTCGGCGACGTAGTCGAGGACGAAGACGGGATGGTGCAGCGTCCAGGGCACGCTGTCCGGGGTGCGCTGGACGGACCAGGTGCCGTCGGCCCCGGATTCGACGTGGTGCAGGTGGCCGTGGCGGACCATGACGGTCAGCCAGACGTCGGCTTCCTCCCTGGCCGCGGGGGTGGTGCGCATGGTGGGGGCTCCTGTTCGGTGGACGCGGGACGATCGGTGTGGCTGCCCGGGCGGGGTGGCCGGGAGGGTCGTTGCCTCCCGGCCACCCCGTTGGCCGGGGCGGTCAGCCGCTCCGGCTGTCCGAGAGGGCCTTGGCCTCTGTCCGGAGTTGGGCCATCAGGTCGGTGAGTCGGTCGTTGGACAGCGGGATGCCCTGTCCCCGGACAGCGTCGGCGACGACCTGACGGGTGACCTTTCCCGCGTCGGTGACCGCGCGGCGGGCGACCGGAAGGAGGGTGTCCGTGGCCGAGCCCTCCGGTCGAGTGGGAAGTCGGTCGCTCACGGGCCGCTGGTGCGGACGCCCCGCGCTCCGGGCCCCGGTGACCGGTCTGGCCGCCCGGTCGGTGCCCCGGCGGCTTCCGTGCCGCTTCTCCAGCGCGGCTTGGTCGACCGGAGGCTCAACGCGGTTGCCCGGATGGGTGGGGGTCGATGGGTGGTCGGTCAATGGGCGGGGGGTCACCGACCCGGAGTCGCGCCGATCCGGCCGGACGGTGACCGTCCGGCCGTCGTCCGATCCCGGTTTGTCCGGCCGGGCACCATCGAGGCGGTCAACCCGGACAGCGGGGTTGTCCGGCTGTCCGGCGGTGGTGTCCGCGGTGGCCGCCCGGCGGGCGATGAGGATGTAGAGGTGGACGGCACCGGCCAGGGCGAGCGGGGCCAGGGTGGAGAGGACTCCGACGGTGACGTCGCCCAGGTGCAACCCGCCGGCGGCGAGCTGCTGCTGGTTCAACCGGACGGCGTGGAGGGCGTTGGCCCAGATGCTCGCGGAGGTCGCGGTGCCGAAGAGGAGCCATACGTAGCAGCGGGCGGGGAGCGGGTCCGTGCGCAGGACGAGGAGGGCGCGCACGCCGTAGGCGATGAAGCCGTCGATCACCAGGGGGAAGAGGAAGGTGAGGATTCCTCGGACGTGGATGGCGGTCGCCATCTGCTGGAGAGCGTCGTAGGAGAGGGCGCAGCCGGCGCCACCGAGGGCGACGATGGCGGCGCGGTCCCACCCGTTGATTCGCGCCGGGCTCACCGGCGGTGTGTGGCTCATGCGGCCGTCCCGAGGTCGTCGCGGCCCGGGCCGTCGGCGGCCTTGGTGATCGCTTCGTTCGCCGTGCGCTTGCCGAGGGCTTCCCGGACCTCGCGGTAGCGCTTCTGCGCGTGCTCCTCGGTGATCTTGAGGATGCGGGCGAGGCCGTCGGCCGGGGTGCCCGCCAGGTAGGCGGCCCGGGCGACGGCCCTCCGTTCATGCTTGGTGAGGTGGATGTCCCGGCCCTCCAGGGCCGCGTTGACCCGGGAGTAGTCCAGCCGTTTGGCTATCCGGCTGTGCAGTGGGGCGCGTTCCTGCTCGGTCATGCCGCCTCGGATGCCGGCCCGGTCGCCGTTCTCCAGGGCGGCGTCCAGGCAGTGTCGGCGGACGGGGCACTGGGCGCAGAGAGCCTTCGCCGCCCGGATGCGGTCCGTCTCCTCCGGCTCGGCGAAGAAGATCTCCGGGTCGAGGAGGTGTCGCGGCACCGCACCGCATGCGGCGTGGTTCTGCCAGGTCTGGTCGCCCAGCGTCCGCGGGATGTGGTGTCCGGCGTTCGTCGTGTTCGTCAAGGGATGTCTCCGTTCGGCCCCGGGGCACTCGGGCAGGCGGAGGCCCCGGGGGTGGTGCAGAGAGGGCCGTGGACGGTGGCCCGTTGCGAAGAGGGGTTCAGGCCGCGGTGTGACGGCGCTCGGAGGCGAGGGCACGTCTGCGGTCGGGGCCGTCGAGGATGACCCGCTCGGTCATCTCCGCCAGGCGAGAGGCGATCCGGTCCCCGAGTTGGTCGCGCAGGTCGGCCGGGCCGAGGTTGGAGGTGATCAGGGTGGGGAGCATCTCGTTGTAGCGGCGGTTGATCAGCCGCATCGTGATTTCCTCGGTCCATTCGCTGCTCCGGGCGGCACCCAGGTCGTCGAGGATCAGGAGCGGGCAGCGCGCCGCGTCCATCAGTTCCCGCTCGGTGTCGTGGCCGGGGCGAGGGCGCAACTCGGCGTACAGGTCGGCGGCGGTCGTCGCTTTCCATCGCAGCCGGACCCCGGCGATCAGCAGCGAGCGGACGGCGCCGTATGCCTCGTGCGTCTTCCCGGTACCGGTGGTGCCCAGGATCAGCAGCGATCGGCCCTTCGCGATCCCCGGCATCCCGCCGGGGCCGGGTCGTCCGCCGGCGGCGATGTCGCGCACCCAGGCCGTGACCGTCGGGTGGCCGGCCACGGCGCCCCGGTATCGAGCCGGGATGCGTGCCTCGGCGGCGACGAGGGCCGGCCTGGGCTCGGCGGCCTCGGTCGGCGGGATCGTGGGGTCGATGCCCCGGGCGGCCAGGATCCGGGCGACCCTGCGGGCGAGTTTGCCGACGGGCTGGGCATGGCTCTCGCTCATCACAGCTCCTCGGCGTAGGCGGCGACAGGGTTGGCGGGGTTGGTCCAGGGCCGGTGACCGGGCACTGTAGGCCGTGCGTCCGGCCGGCCCAAACGTCCGGGCCTGGCGTTCATGGCCTCGTGGACCAGGCTCGGAAGCGTGCTCGGGTGCAGGCCTTTGGCCCGGTGCAGCGCCAGTCCGGCACGGACGTGGGAGGCGGTGATCCCCTCCGCGAGGAGTTTGGCCGTCTCCCGGCCGAGCCGGTCCAGAACGCTGCGCGGCGGGCGGTGCTCGCACGATGCGGCGTACTCGGCGATGAGTTGTCCGGCGGAGGTGTCCGCCGGGGGGCCGTCATCCCCCGAAGGGAGAGATCCCTGTTCCCTGTTCCCTGATCCACGATCCGGACCGGGAGTCGTCACCGAGGGCTCCCGGTGGCCGCCGGGAAGGCTCACCGAGGAGTGGAGGAGACCGCTCCCACCTGCGTTTTCCCGCATGTCAGGAGCACTCGGTCGAACACGCGCGGCCTCGGGGAGTCCTCCCTGAGCCCTCATGGAGGGCTCACCGGAGGGCGGGAGAACGCCGCTCCCGGGACGCGGCTCCTCGGGGAGTTCGTGCAGGGGACAGGCAGGGTGGCGCACCCCGCTGGGTCGGTTGATCTTCTGGTGCCGCCGCCATGTGACGATGTGCAGATACCGCTTGCCGTCGTCGTCCGCGTAGCGACAGATGAGCCCCGCGGCGGCCAGTTGCGTCAGGTCGTCCTCGACCTCCAGGGCGCCGTGTTCGGGGCGCAGGGACCACAGCAGTCCGGCGAGAACCGCGGGCTGGTCCCGGAAGCGGCCCTGGTCGTCGGCCTGGGTGAGGAGGCCGAAAAAGGTGCGTTCGGCGTGCACGCTCACCTGGGCGAGCGACTCCGAGGCGAAGGCCTCGGGTTTGATGGTCCGGATCCTGGCCATGCTCACTCGCCTCCGTCGTGGTCGATGGCGTCCACGGCGCGACGAAGGGTCCCGGTGGTGAGATCGAGGTCGTGCGCCTCGGTCCAGTCGAGCTCCGCGAAACCGCGCATGATCCAGCGGGCGGCGCAGATGCGCTGGGTCCGGGTCATGGGGAGGGAGTGACCATGCCGGTCGTACGCGCGGGCGAACGGGGTGGGCCAGGCGAGCCCCGGGGCTCGCTGGGTGACGCGGATCGTGACGGCTGCGGGCAGCATGTCGACGAGCGCACGGGTGAGCTGCTGCCGACGCTCGGTTCCGGCTCGCCCGTGCTCCGGGTCGTCCGCCGATTCCTTCGGGCGTTGGGACATGCGAGAATCCCCTCTTTGTAGGTGGGGCGGTGCGGCTGTTCTCGTCGAAAAGGCCGGCCGGACCGCTCCGGTTGTGGATCCGTGCCCCATCGAGGCGCGGCCCGGTGTCTGGGGTGCCAGCCCCAGACACCGGATCCTCCGCCCCATACCGGCGCTCTCCGCCCGGTGGCGTTCGCGTCAGTTGATGGTGACGGCACGACCATAGGCTGAAGAAGATGACCTCTGTCAACTGGTGAAGACATGCCATCCACGTGCGGCCATGTATCGTTTCCCTCAGTTGATGGACACCCTCGGGGTGGCGACGCCGGACGAACGGAGGGAGCACCCGCCATGAGCGAAGGACAGCAAGCACCGAGGCGCTCCCTCGCGGAGAAGATCGACCATCTCTTCGCCGCGATCCACCCGGCCGGCCGTGGTTCGTACTCCTACAAGGAGGTCGAGGCGGGCATCCGGGAGCGTGGCGGCCCTCCGATGTCGGCGAGCTACATCTGGCAGCTCCGCACCGGCAAGCGGGACAACCCGACGATGAAGCACCTGGAAGCCCTGGCCGGCTTCTTCGGGGTCTCCCCCTCCTACTTCTTCGACGAGGAGGCGTCCCGCCGCATCGATGCCGAGCTGTCGATGTTGGCAACCATGCGTGACAGTCGCGTACGCTCCGTAGCGATGCGGGCGAGTGACCTCTCCCCGGAGACCCTCAAGCTCATCGAGGGCTTCATCGAGAGAGCACGCGACCTGGAGGGTCTCAACGACGGGAAGCCGTCACCCGAAAATCGCCCATAGTCGCGTCGCGCAGGCCGAGTTCACGGCTCGGGAACGCCGAGGCACGCACTCCCCGTGGTATTCAGACGAGCGGGGAACCCGGAGCAGCTGAAGCATTCCGTAACGCACGGGTGACTCCCCCCATCGCCCTCTGTGGTCAAGGTCATGCCGAGTATTCGAATTCGCACACGAGATGCATCTAGGATGTTGGATCTGTACATCACCGAGCCGGTGATCCTTATCCACTCGTATGCAGCACCACTCGGGAGCACCGTTGCGTATCGGGCGACGCCTACGGTCGCGATCCTCGGATCGCGAAATTCAAGATCTTCGAGACCCCTTGACAGGGATCGAGATTCCCTCACCGTTCGATGTCAGAAGTCTCTGCGACGCGGTGGCCGAGTACCGTCAACGCCCGCTCCTCCTGGAAGCGGTGGAGGGGGTCGCCGGTTCGGAGAATGAACTGTGCGGCCTGTGGGTCGAACTCGACCACGCCGACTTCATTTTCTACGAGGCGTCAACTTCCCCACTTCACAGGGACCATATCGTCCTGCACGAGATCGGACACATCCTCCTCGGGCACAGGGCCGTGGGTGGGGATGCCGACCTCGACGTGAACCTCACGGGCCTGTTCACCGGCATCGACCCGGAGACCGTGCGGAACGTCCTGGGCAGGTCCAGCTTCAGTTCCCGGCAGGAGCGCGAGGCCGAGCAGCTCGCCACCCGTATCGCCGGTCAGGCGATGCTCAAGCCACCACCGGCGAGACGGGCTCCCGAACTCGACCGTCTCGACTCCGCCCTTCGCTATGAGTGACCTCCATGCATAACATCGAAACAACCGTCACCATCCTGTTGTGGCTCACCACTTCCTGGCGAGCGACCAAGGATTGGAAAGACCGGCGGAACCGCGCTCTGTGGTGGACGTTCTTCGGCCTCTCCATGATGATGACCCTGCGCCTCGCACCGGGGAAACACCTTGATCAAATAACCGGTGTAACCGACCTCTCCTATTTGTTGAAGCACCTCTTCGGGGGTGTCCTGGCTTCTGCCGCGCTGTTGGCCTTCCTGCAGGACATCTCCGGAAAGAGCGATCGCACTGCCACGATGCGAAGACTGCGTGTCGCCCTCCCCCTGGGCACAGCGGTGAGCATGTCGGCATTGTTCTTCGCCAAGCTCCAACCCTACGAAACCGTGACCATCTATCAGGATGTCACGGCGCACCTCGCACTTCTGTCCTACACCGTGATTTTTCTCGGCTTTTTGAGCGTCTCCCTGATCTCCGGCGTACAGGTCTGCTGGCGCTGGGGGCGTGAGTCGGGGAACGGCATGCTCGGCTGGGGACTACGGATCATCGGCATAGGCCTCGCCGCCGGTGTTCTCTACTCCGCTGTCCGCATCGCGGCGCTGTTCTCCCGGTTCCGCGGGGACGGGATCCTCCCCGGGGACCAGGACGACCTGGTGGCGACGCTGCTGCTCCTGACCGCGCTCTTCCTCATCGTCGTCGGAAGCACCTTGCCGGTGCTCGACAGGCTGAGGTCATGGCGAAAGGAACGTCAGGACCTGCTCCGTCTGCGGCCGTTGTGGAAGGACCTCACCCAGTCCGTACCCTCTGTTCGTCTCGACCCTCCGCGAAGCACCCTCGTCGAGCGCCTCGACCCACGGCACGTCAAGAAACGGTTGTACCGACGAACGGTGGAGATCCGGGATGCCGCGCTCGCGCTCAATGACCACGCACCCCCCGTGATCCGGACACGTGCCAGGGAGCACGTCGCGACGGCCGGGCTCATCGGTACCCAGGCCGAGACCGCGGCGGAAGCCTGTCGACTCGCCTCGGCACGGCGTTCTCGCCTGCGCGGCGAAAGCCCCTCACCGCAGCCCCACCAACCGTCCGGTGGAGGGCGCGATCTGCACAGCGAGATACGGGCTCTCACCCAACTCTCCGAAGCCTTCTACTCCGATCTGACCCACGCCTTCGTCGCCGCGACGGAGCCTTCCACCCCCTCCCCCCTGCTGGAGACTCAGCGATGAGCACGTTCACGCCCCCCGCCCCGCCGTCCTATGCGGAGGCCCCTCCGCGCGTACGCGCGGCGAAGCTCGTCACGGATGTGCTCGCGCCGGCCAATCTGGTGATCCTCCTGCTTCTCATCGTGGGCTGGAACAGCGCCCACAGCGTCACCGGCTTCGGCTGGGGCCTGCTCGCCGCGTTCTTCTGCGGTGTCTTCCCACTCGTCATGGTGCAGCTGGGCGTGCGACGCGGACGGCTGACGGACAAACACATCCGTATCCGTAGGCAGCGCATCGTCCCCCTCGGCGCCAGCCTTCTCTCCGTCGTGGTGGGCATCGCACTGCTTTACACGCTCCAGGCACCCGGCGATGTCACCGCCCTCGTCATCGCCATGCTCGTCGGCCTCGCGTCGACCCTGTTGGTCACGGTCTGGTGGCAGATTTCGGTGCACAACGCGGTCGCGGGTGGCACTGTCATGATCCTCATGCTGGTCTTCGGCTTGCCGGCTCTCCCCTCCGCGGTGATCGTTCTGCTGATCGGCTGGTCCCGGCGGGTGCTGAAGGCACACACCCTCGCCCAGCTCGTGTGCGGAACGGCCCTCGGCGCCATCGCCGCTGCCGTGTTCACCTTCCTGCGTTGACCGGCGGCCCGGGCTGCCGGGTCCACTCCGATATGCGGCCTTGCGGAAGCCCTGGATTACCCGTGGTGGGCGACACGTCTTACCGTCTTACCGTCCCTCTGCAGGTCATAAAGCACGGTCGGGGTGGGCGAGCAGTGAGGACAGGGCGTGAGCACGGACTGCCGGGTCGGTGGCCAGGGCCGCATCGGCGAGGAGGTGGAGGCACCAGTACAGGTCCAGGCGCTGCCGGTCGGCTGGGGTAACCCTGTGAGCGGGCAGGGCCTGCGGGGACGGCAGGCGTAGGCGTACGGCGAGACGGGCTCGGTCGGAGATCGGGTCGCCGAAGGCGGCGAGTTCCCAGTCCAGCAGGAACCGCAGACCGCCCGTGGTGCGGACGAGGTGCCCGGGCTGAAGGTCGTGGTGGAGCAGCCGTGGCTCGATGTCGAGGTTCACCCGGTCGAGGTCTCGGCGAAGGGCTGCAGCGACGGTGGCGAGATCGGGTGCTGTGGTGGTGTACAGATTCAGGCGGTCGTGGAGGTAGGCGCGCCAGGTGGGGTGACGGGTCGCTCCGGCAAGACGCCCGAAGTGGGTTCCCCCGATGGCGTGGACTGCGGCAAGCGGGCCGGCGAGGTCATCCAGGAACTGGTCAGCGGGGACGGGTTGTGCCTGGACGGCGCTCTGCGCAGTCCAGGCCGGCTGCCCCTTCACGTCGGCGTCGAGCAGGCGGGGACCGGGGGCGCGGTGGTGGGTGAGGAGCGCGAGGGCGGCAGCCTCGTTGGCGGCGCGGGCCGGGTCGCTGTAGTGCTTGAGGACATACGGCTCGCGTCCGCCGATGTACCAGACGCGGTTGACCTGGCCGGTGGTGATTTCGGTGGCGCCGTCGGGGACGCGACCGTCGATCCCGGCCACGGTGTCAGGCGAGATCGCCGAGGTAGCGGGTGGGGGACTCGCCGTGGGCGAGGTCGGCGATCAGGGGGCGCAGACCGTGGGGCAGCAGGTTGAGGCCGGGCACCTTCTCCAGCTCCACCCATTCCAGGCCGGTCTGCACGTCGTCTTCGGCGTGACCGCCGAGCTTGTCCGGATCGCCCTCGGGTCGGCACAGGAAGATCGCTTCGACCCGGTGGTCTTCCGGGGCGCCGCCGTGGTTGGCGCCGATGTACTCGCGCAGCCACAGCAGCCGCTCGGGTGTCACGTCCAGACCGGTCTCCTCCCGGACCTCGCGGCGGACCGTGACGCCAAGGGTCTCGCCGGGGTGCTGGCCGCCGCCGGGCAGAAAGTAGCAGTCCTGGCCCTCCCAATGGGCGCGCTGGAGCAGGACACGGCCATCGTTCAGGACGACGGCCTTGGCCGCGTTGCGGACGGTCGCGATAACGGGTTCAGCCACAGGAAGCTCCCACGTGTGATCGAGCGTTTGGTGTTCAGCGTTCAGTCTTACCGAAGCCGAGGCGGCGGCCGGTGGCCTTGGCCCAGATCAGCCGCCAGGGCCCGGCCAGCCGGACGAAGGGCTGGAAAGGGCTGGCCGCCACCAGTGTGATCGGCCGCGCCGCGGCAGAGCACGGTGGCGGCCCGATGGTGGCGGGTGGGGTGACGCGGCGGTGCAGCACCGGTGCCAGGGTGAGCAGCCGGGCGGTGGTGACGGGACCGTGCAGCAGAACGGCGACGACGGCGAGCCCGGCCCACAGGGGACCGGCCCACCATGCGCCGGCCACGACGACGGCCAGCAGCGGGGCGCCGAGGAGCCAGGCGGATTGGTCAGCCCACTCCCGCAGCATCAGGGCGTACCTGGCCGGGCGGGAAAGGCCGCCGGGCAGGTGGGCGACGGCTCGAGCATGGCGGTCGGGGCGGGCGGAGGCGGTGAACGCGAGCGCGTGGAGGTTGGTGACTCCGGTGGTATCGGTGTAGGGCTCGTCCAGAACCAGGGCGGCGGACGGGGCGAGGTCGGCGCCGAGGAGGGAGAGGCGGTGTCCGGTGCCGAGGTCTTCCATCGGTTCGGGGAAGCCGCTGAGCCGGCGCAGGGCGGGCAGGTGGACCGCCATGCCGCAACCGACGGCGTAGACCATCGGCCGCAGCCACATCCGGGCCGGCTCCGGGACCCGGGAGCGGGTGAGCCACTGGTGGAGGCGTACGCGGGCGAGCTCGATGCCGAGGGAACGGCGCAGCTGGTAGATCCACTCCCCGGTCAGCAACAGGCCGGCAAGGCCGCGCGGGAAGGGACGGCGGGCCAGCAGCGGGAGCCGCTGTTGCTGGATCAATGCCGGCATCCGGCCGGTAGACGAATGGTGTTCGGCGGCGGCGTCGGCGAAGGCGATCAGGGTGGCCCGGTCGGGGACGGCGTCGGCGTCGTAGACCAGGACGAAGGTGTCGCTGGCGTGGGCGTCCTCGCGCCAGCCGAGCGGCCCGAGTACGTCGGGCAGGCGGTCGAGGGCGAAGTTGAGCTGTCCGGGCTTCCGGCCGCCGACATCCGGCTGGTGCAGATGCACCAGCGGCAGCCCTTCCAGGCGGCCGGCGGTCAGGGTGGTCACGATGTCGGCGGTGCTCGGCTCGGCGTCGAACAGCTTGGTCAGCACCACCAGACGTTCGCCGCGCGGGGCGGCCTTCACGGTCTCGGCAACGGGCCGGCAGCGCGAGGCGGGGAACAGGCCCCGCAGCTCGGCTGCGGTCAGCGTGGGCAGCGCGGCGAGCTCCGGCAGGCGCCTGCGGTGCCGGGCGTGGGCCGTGTGCTCGCGTTCGGTGGTGATGGCCACGACAGCCGCGCGGCCGGCGGGGTAGTCGAGTCCGGTGAACGCCGCAATCGACTCGGCGGCAACAGTCTGTTCACGGAGCATGGGCAGCAGCACCACCAGCCACGGCGCCTGTCCGTCCCTGTCGGCTGGGCGGTGCGCGGGGGCGGGGGCGGCCAGCAGCCACCGCGCACTGGCCTCGACCGCGACGGCGGCCCATAGCGCGCGGGCCAGCAGCCCGGTCACGAGAACCGGCACCACGATGTCCAACCACACCTCGATGGCACTCACGCTTCCCCCAGCAGTCGGTAGACGGCGCGCACGTCGTCAGCGACCCGCGGCCAGGCGAAGGACTCGGCCCGCGCGCGGGCGGCGGCACGCCGTACGGTGTGCTCGGCGGTGCCCGACTCGGCGAGAAGCTTGTCGGCGGCATCGGCGGTAGCCGCAGCGTCGCCGGGAGGGACGAGGACCGCGGCCGGGCGCTCGCCGACGTAGTGCCGGATGCCGCCGATGTCCGTGACGACGGCCGGAGTTCCACAGGCGAAGGCTTCCAGCAGGGCGTTGTTGGCGCTCGCCCCGGTCAGGGGCAACAGCAGGAACGCCGCCCGCCGGTAGAGGGCGATCAGCTCCTGTTCGCTGATCCCTTCCAGGATGCGGGCAGCCGGGTGCCATGGACGCGAGGCGGTCTGCCGGGTGACGACGGTCAGCTCGATGCCCTGGCCGTGGCGGCGGTACAGGAGATCATGCACGGCGTCGAGAGTGTGGAAGTCACGCAGCCACCAGCCGACGGTCAGCACCAGCGGCCGACCGAGCCGCGACGGTGCGTCGGCGGGGGAGAAGGCGGCGGTGTCGATACCGTGCGGCACCAGGTGCACCCGCTCCGGCGGGAGCAGGTCGCAGAAGAACGCCTGCTGATGGGGGTCGAGGACGATGACCTGCTCGGCCCGCGGAGCCAGATGCCGCCACGCCTTGATCGGCAACAGTTGGGCGAGCTGGTCGGGCGGCTGGTGGTAGGTGACGGCCGTCGGGCCGGTGCGATGGCCGGAGAACCAGAACTGCTCGTCCCCATACAGGACGTGCGCCGGCCGGCGGGAGGCGAGGACACGCAGGTCGGTGGCGAAGTGCTCGGCCGGGTAGAACGGCAGCGGGCAGCGGGGGCCGAGTACGCGGTGGGCGGCGGTGAAGGCCCATCGCGCACTCGGGTGGCGGGGCGGGGTGATGCGGCGCACTTCGGGCAGGTAGTCCAGGAGGCGGTCGTAGCCGCCGTGGGTGGTGTGCCAGGGCACGCGGACGACGGAGGCGATCACGCACGTCCCCTTCCCGGGGCGGGCAGCAGGCCAAGCCGGCGCAGTTGCGGAGCGATGGCGGCGGGACGGTCCAGGCGCACCACCGTCAGGTCGGGCGTGTGGTCGGGGTGGAGGCGGGCGGTCCAGCGTCGGCGGTGCCGGTGGTGGTGCATCGGTCCCCAGCGCAGGATGGAGTCCGCAGCCAGCAGGTGGCGGTAGGACTCCCGGTTTCCGGCGAACAGTTCCTCGCCGGTGGCGGCCCGGCGCAGCGAGCGGTTGACCAGACGGGGCAGGCACACGCGCAGCGGCAGATCGAGCCACACGACCAGCTCGGCGCGGTCCAGGAGCATCTCGGCGACCTCGCCGCCGTAGTTGCCATCCGCGATCCATGCCGGTCCGGCGAGGCGGTCGCGGACGCCCTTGTGGAAGACGGGGGTCTTCAGGGGTGTCCAGTTCGGTCCCCAGAACAGCTCGTCGAGGTCGATGCGGGGCAGGCCGGTGTGGGCGGAGATCGCTGCGGCCAGCGTCGACTTGCCGGAGGCGACTGGTCCGACCAGGGCTATGCGGCGGGGAGTCACGTAAGCCTCCCCGTCACCGTGGCGGCCATCTTCTCCAGGAGGCCGGGGCTGTGCACGCCGGCCGTGACCCTGAGGACGGGCAGAGTGGCGGCGAGGCTGTCGATGAGGACGGCCGCTTGGCCGGCCAGGTCGTCCACGGGCCGGGTCCGGACGGCGAACCATGGCTCGAGCCAGTCCTCGTCGTACGGGGTGCAGCACACGGCGGCAAGGAGGGTGCGGGCCCGCGCGGCATCGAGGGTGCGGCTACTCAAGGGCTGGTCATCGTCACGGAGGCGGGGTACGACAACGAGCCGTAGGGGCGCTGTCTCCCGCACGCGACAGGAGAAGGCCCGGGCGAACTCGCGTGGAGTCAGAGCTGCTTTGCGGCCGCTGCCGAAGGCTGCGGGGACGGTGTGCGGGATCGGCAGGTCCGCGCGCGGGGCCAGTGCGGACAGGGTGCCCCCGCCGATCCGAACGGAGATCGGCACCCCGGTCACCATCCCCGCGTCGGCGGTCACCAGGGCGCGGTCGGAGGCGATCAGGTCGGCCCCGTGGTGGGCGGCCAGCGCGGTCAGCACGGTGGTCTTGCCCGCCCGGGAGGGAGCGGCGATGAGCATGCCGCGGTCGTCGAGGGCGGCAGCCGCAGCGTGGAAGGAGGTCCAGCCACGGCTTTCGGAGCACCGCAGGACGATCTCGCGGACGACGCGCATCAGGTACCGCTCGCCGCGCTCGGCCCCGGGTTTCAGCAGCACCGTCTGCCGGCCCGACGCGTCCCGGGCGTAGAGGTGGTCGAGGGGTAAGTGTGTGTCGGGGGCAGGCCACCACCATGTGACGTCATCGATCCGGCAGCGGCGGTACGGCTCCCCGCGGAAGGGCACCACGGTCAGTGAAGCGGCGTCCGCGACGCGGGCCATGCGGTCCTCGAAGAGGGCTGCGTCCCGGCGGACCCGGACTGCCGTCTCCTCCCCGCACGGTGGGACGAGCCGGTGCCCGGGAACGAAGGCCCGAAGGTAACGCGCTTGAACGGCTTCGAAGGCGGCGTCGGTGACGAAGTGGAAGCGGTGTCCGGCAAACAGCGCCGTGGCCGTCTTCGTGCCGGTCATGACCGGCACTCCATCCGGGCTGCGGAGACGGAGGGAACCAAGGGTGCGGCGGCGAGGAGTTCCTCGCGTGTTCCGTTCACCAGGCGACGGGCGATGTCGATGCCCATCTTGACCGCGTGGTCCATGTTCCCGATCTCGTAGCGCCAGGTCCCGAACCGGCCCCGGGGGTAGATGCCGCGCTCTTCCATCCAGGGCATCACCGGCGCCAGGGCCTCGTCGCGCCCCAGGGTGGGTACCGGATAGGCGTACGGAATCACCTCGACATGGGCGGTGGCGAGCGGTGCCTGTTCCGGCACCAGACCCTGACGGCGAAGTGCCCGGTCGCACGAGTGGACCAGAGCATCCCGGTCAAGGTCCTGGCCGGCGGTGATGGAGGTCTCGGTCATCCAGGCGCTGTAGGCGTCCACCGCGGCGCCGGGGACGTTGGCGGGCGCGTACTTGCTGAAGTTCGTGGCCCGGTAGAAGGGCACATCGGGTTGCGGGAAGTACAGCCAGGACCGGGCGTCGGTGGTCGGTGTCCGGTAGCCCAGGCCGACCATGGCCACGGTGGTGTGCCGCAGGCTCCCGGCAGCGGTCCGGAGCGGGGCCGGGCAGGTGGAGGTCATGGCGACAAGCTGGTCCAGCGGTCCGGTGGCCACCAGGCGGTCGTAGCCGATCTCCTCGCCACCGTCGAGGGTGATGGCGCGGGCCGCCGGATCGACGGCAACCGCCCGGGCCCGGGTCCGCAGGCGACCGGTGTCGATGCGGGCGGCGAGCCGGCGCCAAATCTCGCCGGTGCCGCCGCACGCGGGGAAGGCGAAGGTGGCGTTCGGGCCCCACCGGTGCGCGGGTGCCGCGGTGCCGAGGAACGCGGCGAGGATCTCTTCGACATCGACAGGTGCCACCCGCTCGGCCACCCATGCCGAGCCCATGTCTTCCAGCGGCGTCGCCCAGACCTTGGTGTTGTACGGGGCGAAGAAGCGGTCCACCAGGGCCCGGCCGTACACCGTGACCAGCCAGGTCGCGAAGTCCGCCGGAGCTGCGTAGTCCCGGTGGGCGGCGGGGCGTGTGGTGAGGAGGTCGCGTAGGCAGGCCGTGGCGTCCTCCGGTGGGAGGTGATGGAGGTGCTGCTGGAAGGGGTAGGGCGTCCATCCCTCGCGGTAGCGGATGTAGGAGGAACGGTCGTGGTGCAGCAGTTCCTTGTCGGCGAAGAGTTCGGTCAGCAGCCGGTCGAATTCGCCGAAGTGGGAGAAGACCACGTGGCCGCCCAGGTCCCAGGTGAAGCCGGCCTCGTCGACCACGGAGGAGGCGAGCCCACCCGGCGCGGAGGCAGCTTCCAGCAGCAGGAAGTCATGGTGACCGAGGCGGGTCAGTTCGTCGGCGCAGGCCAGACCGCATGGGCCGGCCCCGAGTATGACGATCCGGCCGCTGTCCGGTGTGTGCGTGGGGCAGGGCATGGTGCACTCCTTCGATCGGCAGACAACGTGGACACGCCCAGCCCACGGGCTGGGCGGCGTTGTGGCGGCGCGATTCAGCTCAGGCGTGCGGCAGGCAGCAGGGCCGCTGCCCGCCGTGGGGCGGACGTTCAGGTAGGCGGGGAACGGGGCGAGGGCGACGGTGCGCGACCCTTCGCCCACGCGGTCGAGCGCATCCGCGTCGCGGCCCTGTCGGTGAAGGACACGCTCACACGGATCACCAAGTTGGGAGAAGTGCACCGCAAGTGAGCGAACAGAAGGCGGAGCTGTACGAGCACGACCTCTCCGTCGCCCGCTGGCGCAAGGCGAAGGAAAGCGGTCCTGAGCACAACCGCGTCGAGATCAACGACCTCCCCGGGGGTGGCATAGCCGTCCGCGACTCGAAGAACCCCCACCTGCAGCCGCTGGGGTACACGGCCACCGAGTGGAGCATGTTCCGGAGGGCCATGATGAGTGGAGAACTCTGATCGGTGAAGAGGGCGGTGGTGTTCCCCCGAGCGAACCGGGGGAGGACCACCGCCCGCAGCATCTCACCCCCCACTGACACCCCATCAGCGGTAGTAGTGTCCTTCGACTTGCGGGCGGTAGGTGATCTTGGTGACAGCTATCGCTGTCATGTGTCAACGAGAGGCGTCAGTCGCATGGCCCCATCGGGGGTGCTACGCCCGCGGGGGCCAGGAGACGGTGAGCCCTTCACGTGCGGGGTCGAGGGCTCATCGCGTGGGTGGAGGTGGGTCCGGAGGACTTCCAGGGTGGTGCGCAGGATGAGCGGTTCACTCAGGCAGGGTTCGTCGGACAGGACGGGCACCTTCAGCCAACGCAGACCGCCGGGGCCCCGGTGGGTGTGGTGTCGCGGTGGGACGGTGACGAAGCTCCCGGCGCCGCAGTAGCGGACGAGGTCGGGCCACGGCTCGGCGTCGTCCCGGGCGGGGGGAACGAAGAAGTACACCTGGTCGTGGTGGGCGAGCACTGCGCCCACCCGGCGTCCGAGGCCGAAGGCCTCCAGGCGACTGATCGCCGCCCGGGCGTGGTGCTCCGCCACGCGTACGGCGTCGAACGTGTTGCCGCAGGCCAGGGCCGCGGGGCCGGCGGCAGGCCAGGGAATGGGGTGTCTCATCGGGGCCTCACGGTGGGATCGAGGACGACGGGCAGCTCCTGGTGGCTGTTGGCTATGAAGGACTGCTGGGGCCGAAGCTCCGTTCGGGGTACGGCCAGGCGCATGTGGGGGAAACGCGCGAAGAGGGAGCGCAGCGCGATGTCGGCCTCCATGCGTGCCAGCGGTGCGCCGAGGCAGTAGTGGACGCCGTACCCGAAGGCGAGGTGCTCCTTGTCGGCGCGTGTCGGGTCGAAGTCGTCGGCTGTGGCACCGTGGAGAGCCGGGTCGCGGCCGGCCGCGCCGAAGGCGAGAAGGATCGCCTCCCCCCGGCGGATGAGCACGCCGTCGCCGAGGTCGATGTCCTCCACGGCGTAACGCAGGGGCATGTGCATGATGGGGCTCTGCCAGCGCAGGGTCTCCTCGATGACGTCTTCCCGGGTGATCGTTCCGGCGGCGAGCGCGGCGCGGTGGTCGGGGTGTGTGAGGAGGGCGAGAGTCGCCTCGGTGATGAGGTTGACGGCCGTCTCGGACCCGGCACCGATCATCAGGATGAGAGTGGAGATCAACTGCTCTTCGTCGAGCTGGTCGCTGCCGTCGCGAGCGGCGATGAGGTCGCTGGTCATGTCCGGGCCCGGACGGGCCCTCTTGGTGGTGACGAGCGCGCTCATGCAGGTGAGGAGGTCGGTGAAGTCGGCCGCGGCCTGTTCGGGTGTCGCGGCGGTGTCGAGGGCCGCGTCGATGACACGACGGGTCTCGGGACGCATGTCCTCCGGGACGCCGAACAGGTCGCAGATCACCTCGGTGGGGATGGGATGGGCGAAGTGGGCCCGCAGGTCGACGGGCAGGCCCGACTCGGCGGCGGTGACCAGGTGGTCCATGAGGGCGGCGACGATCGCTTCGACCTTGGGGCGCATCTCGCGGGTGCGGTGTGGGGTGAACGCGACGGAGATGAGCTTGCGCAGCCGGCGGTGTTCGGCGCCGTAGGAGGTGAAGGCGCTGGTCACGCGGACCCAGACGTTCAGAGGCCAGTCCCGGGGGACATCGGCGAGCGCGGGCCAGTGACGGCGCGGATCGCGCGAGACGCGCCGGTCGACGGTGAGCTGTTTGATGAGGTCGTGGTGGGTCACCGACCACGCCTGAACGCCACCGGGAAGTTCCACCGGCGTCGCCGGCCCCCGGGTGCGGAGGTGCGCGGCTTCCGCCTGTCGGTCGGCACCGGTGGGGTCGAGGACGGGGACGCGGGGTTCGGTTTCCATGTCGGGCCTCCATCTGCGGTGGGTGGGTGTGCGGGGGCGGCC
>NZ_VKHS01001299.1 GCF_014141525.1 Streptomyces calidiresistens | reverse complement strand
CGGGAGGAGCGGGGGCACGGTGGGGACGGTCGCCGCGTCGGCGCCGTCCCCGGCGAGTCCGGCCGCGGCCCGGCGCAGCCTGCGTTCGACCCGATCGGTGATCCCGATCGCCTCGTGGCCGAGGCCGGCCGCGGCGACCGGACTGTCGGCCTCCTCCCGCACGGCCTCCGCGGCCGGAAGGGGATCGGGCACCACGCGACCGTCGGCGAAGCCGGAGACCGCCCAGACCACCACCGGCACGTCGGTCATCGCGCGCAGCGTCCAGGTGGCCCGCTGCTCGTCGCCGAAGCCGATGGCCGCCGGGTGCGCGCCCGCCCGGGGGCGGGGCAGCAGATCGGTGCGGGTGTCGAGCCCGTTGGCGTCGATGTCGCGGGCGAGGGCGAGCATCGCCGCGGGATCGGCCTCGGTGAAGAGCAGGCCCACGGTGGTGACGGCGCTCTCGGTGTCGTCCACGTAGGTCGCGCGCAGCAGGCGGTGACAGCCGGTGGCCGCCAGCACATCCTCCAGGGCCGGGTCGAAGGCGTCGGCGCAGTCGGAGTCGGGGGCGACGGCCACCCGCGACCAGTGCCGGTCGGCTCCACCGGGGCCGGCGCCCTCCCCGGCCAGCTCGGTGGGGAAGATCGCCTCGACGGGCAACTCCCGCCACAGGGAGCGACTCTCCTCGAAAATCCGTTCGGCGGACTCGGCCTCCGGGGTCGCGGCGGTGAGCCAGACCCCCGCGGCGGCCCCGCCGAGGAGGCCGGCACCGAGCACCAGACAGAGCACCGCGGCCGTCAGACGGCCGCGGTGAACCGGCGGCGGGGCGGGCCGTACGGGTGCGCCCCGGGGCGGCTCGGTGAGCGGCGGTCGGTTCCCCCCGGGGCTCCCGACGCCGGCGGAACCGCGGGGATCGGCTCCCGTTCCCCCCGCCCGGGGGCCGGGGACCGGCGGCGGGGGGATCGGCGCCGGTGGGT
>NZ_VKHS01001298.1 GCF_014141525.1 Streptomyces calidiresistens | reverse complement strand
TATAAGAGACAGCCCGGGACATCACCCACTCCCACTTCGAGACCGGGGACCGGGTCGTCGTCATCAAGGGAGTCGCGGGCGCCGAGCTGTGGGGGGACGCCATGCGCGTCGTGGCCCCCTCCTGGCACACCCCCACCGACGAGGACGGATGGCGACTGCGGGACGCCACCGGCGGGGCCCGGACCTACATCACCGGCCACCCCCGCTACCTGGTGCACCTCTCGCGCCACTGCCCCGACTGCCTGCTCCACCTGGGCGCCATGGAAAAGCGCTTCCTGCCGAAGTACGCCGGCTACAACGCCCTGATCGACTGCGGCTGGTACACCACCACCGCCCTGGGGCAGCTCGTGCACATCGCCGATGCCAGAGGTCCCCGATGATCTCCGTCCCATGACCGCCCCCGCCCCGCCGTTCGGGGAAAGCCGGTTACGGCCCGGGGGCTCAGCCCCCGACCCGGAAACGATGGACGGTTGGCTGCCGGGACCGGAACCCGAGACGTTCGCACCACCGTTTCGCCGCCTCCCGGTCGGGGCGTGGGGTGAGATCAACGGTCCGGACTCCTGCCTCCCGGGCGATCCGCAGTGAGGAGACCGGCCACTCCCCGTCCTCGTCCCGTGCCGTCGACCACCACACCCTCCACCCGGGCCCGCAGGCCGAAGGGCAGGGGCGACAGCGCCAGGACAGCACCCCGATGGATCGCTTCGGGGGATCGGCCGACCGGCAACGTGGCGGCCTCGCAGCTCACCATCCGCTCGATGGTCTCCCGATCCCGCAGCTCGGCCATCGAGGACAGCTGCGGCAGCAGCCCGCCGAAGGCATCGACGAACTCCTGAGCCGCTTCCCCGACGATCCCCACCCGGAGATCCCCATCCGGGAGCCCATCGGCGCCCGGATGGGGATCTCCGGGTGGGGATCGTCGGGGAAGCGGCTCAGGAGTTCGTCGATGCCTTCGGC
>NZ_VKHS01001297.1 GCF_014141525.1 Streptomyces calidiresistens | reverse complement strand
GGGTGGGGGCGCGGGCATGGGCTCGCCCGGCTCCGGCCGGCGGCGGCTGCTGCCCGGCACCCAGGCGGTGCCGTTCCAGTAGCGGATGTACCCCGGGATCGAGGGGTCGGGGTACCAGTCGGGCCCCGGGGTGCCGGCGTCGCCGCCTTCCGCAGGAGAGCTCATGAGCGGGTCCGATTCTCCTCGTCCGTTCGTCCGTGTCGCGTCGGGTTACGCATCGTACGCCGACCGTGCCTCCCCGGGGTATCGCCGTGTCCCCGGCCCGGTGACCGGTGACCGCCCCCGGAAGAACACCGATCGGAGCGGGACCCGGGATCGATCGGTCGGTGATCGGGGGCGTTCAGCGGTGGCCGGATCCGGGCGGAAAAAATCTTCGCGAAGTCGCGTAAGGATTCGCTCCCGGCTCCCTCCCACCCTGTGGCGGCACCGTCCGCCGGCGCCGGACCGCCCCGGCGCCCCCGCAGGACAGGACAGCAGGGAGAGGTCATGCAGATCACCGTCGAGCGCGAGATCACCATGCGTCTGGTGGTGTCCCCCGAACGGGGCGTGGACGTACCCACCCGCCTGCGCTACCGATCGGAGGACCCCTACGCGGTGCAGGTCACCTTCCACGTCAACAGCCCCGTGCCGGTCAACTGGACCTTCGCCCGCGACCTGCTGGTGGAGGGGGTCGTGCGGCCGAGCGGAGGGGGTGACGTGCGGGTGCGCCCGGCCGAGGTGGGGGGACGGTCGGTGGTCAGCCTGGAGTTGACCTCCCCCGACGGGGACGCCCTGTTGCAGGCGCCCGCCGAACCGCTCTCCGCCTGGTTGGAGCAGACCCTGCTGGCGGTCCCGGTGGGTGCCGAGCCGGGCCGGCTGGCTCTGGACGACGGCCTGGCCGCCCTGCTGGCGGCCGGGAACGGCGGCCCGGGCGGGGAACCGGGCACCGAGGATTCCCTGGCGGAGGGGTGAGGA
>NZ_VKHS01001296.1 GCF_014141525.1 Streptomyces calidiresistens | reverse complement strand
GGCCCGCCGGGTCCCCGCCGGGCCCGCGCCCTCGCCCGACAGCCCCCACCTGGTGTGGGACTGGAACGGCACGCTGCTGCACGACATCCACGTCGTCCTGGAGGCCACCAACGCCGCCTTCGGCGAGCTGGGGCTGCCCGTCCTGACCCTCGACCGCTACCGCGACCTGTTCTGCGTCCCCATCCCGAAGTTCTACGAGCGCCTGCTCGGCCGGCTGCCCACCGACGAGGAATGGGTGGTGATGGACGGCGCCTTCCACCGCCACTACTTCGCGCGGATCGAGCGCACCGCCCTCACGGAGGGGGCCGCCGACCTCCTCGACGCCTGGGGCGGCGCCGGCGGCACCCAGTCCGTCTGCTCGCTCGCGGGCCGGGACCACCTGGCCGAGTGGCTGGTGCGGCTCGACATCCACCACCACTTCGCCCGGGTGGACGGCCACCCCGGCACCGGCCCGCGCCAGGGCAAGGCCGAGCAGATGGTGCGCCACCTCGCGGCCATGGAGGGCGTGGACCCCGCCCGCACGGTGGTCATCGGGGACGCCACCGACGACGCCGTGGCCGCCGCCGCGGCCGGGGCCCGTGCCGTGCTCTACACCGGTGGTTCGCACAGCCGCCGCAGCCTGTCCGCCGCCGGTGTCCCCGTGGTGGACACCCTGGAGGAGGCGGTGGAGGTGGCGGGCAACCTCGTCTCCTGAACCCCGGGCGCCCCGCGCCCGGCGCGGACCCCGGCGCCCGCCGGCCGCGCCCCGGTCGATGGGCGCCGACCGGGACGGCCGGCCGCCGGAGGCCTCCTCCGTCCCCCGTGGCGCGCGCCCCGGGCGGGGCCCGCTCCCGACACGCCCCGGAAGGTGCGCCCCGCCGGGCGGCCCCCCTGCGGTACCGTTCCGGAAGGGGCTCATCCGTCCGCCGCACCCGGACGGCCGGCCCGGGACCGCCGCTGCGAGGCGCGGCGCGCCCCTCCCCTCC
>NZ_VKHS01001295.1 GCF_014141525.1 Streptomyces calidiresistens | reverse complement strand
CCCCCGCACCGGCCCCGGCACCGACCCGCCCGCCGACCGACCCGGGCGCCCCCGGCACGGACCCCGAAAGGGGTGGCGCCGCCGGGACGCCCACCCCTCGGCCGCTACGCTCGTGCGCCATGAACGATCGCCGGGACCCCCGCGGGGGCACCCACCGGGACACTCCCCGGAACAACGGGTTCCGCACCGGATTGCGCCTCCTCGGCCGGGGACAGCGCTGGATGCTGCGTCACCCCCGCCTGTACCTCCGGTGCCTGCTGCCCGCCCTGGCCGTCTTCCTGTTCTACGCGGCGGCGCTGGTCGCCCTCGTCCTCCACCTCGACGAACTCGCCGCCCTGATCACCCCGTTCGCGGACGACTGGGAGGCCGGCGGACGAACGGCGGTCCGGATCGCCGCCGGGGTGGCCCTGCTGGGCGTGGGAATCCTGCTGGCCGTGGTCACCTTCACCACCGTCACCCTGCTGGTCGGGGACCCGCTCTACGACTCGCTCTCGCAACGGGTGGAGGAGGAGGAAGCCGCGGGGACCGGGGTCGCGGTACCCGAGGGGCCGGACCGTCCGTTGTGGCGGGAGTTGGCGATCTCGCTCGGGGAGAGTCTGGGCACGCTGTGGCGGACCCTGCTGCTCGCGGTACCGGTCTTCCTGATCGGCCTGGTGCCGTTCGTCGGGCAGGTGTTCGGGTTCGTCCTGGGCACGGCGGTGGCGGGCTGGTTCCTCACCTCCGAACTGGCCGCCTACGCCCTCCAGCGGCGGGGGCTGGGACTGCGGGAGCGCCTGCGACTGGTGTCAGGGAGGCGCCGGACGGCCCTGGGCTTCGGGATGCCGCTGGTGGTGCTCTTCCTCGTCCCCGGCGGGGCCGTGCTGTTGATGCCGGGAGCGGTGGCGGGGGCGACCCTGCTGGCCCGCGAACTCTCCCCGGCCGACCCGGCGGGCCCCGGCACCCCGGCCATCGCGGACGCCCCCGACG
>NZ_VKHS01001294.1 GCF_014141525.1 Streptomyces calidiresistens | reverse complement strand
CCCCTCATCCGTCCCGCCCGTCCCCCGGGTCCGTTCCTTTGCGTCCATTACCGCTCCCGGGGAGGGAAACGGGCCGGCCCGGTGCCGATTGTCAGTGGCATGCGTCAGCATGAGTTCCGGATGCGAAGACACGCACGGATTCGCACGAATCACGAGGAGGCTCGCCATGGTCGGACCCCCCGCCGATGTGCACCCCGTGCTCCGCCGCGCCCCCGCCCCGCCGGCGGCGCTCGACCTGTTGGCCCAGGCGGAGCGGGGACTGGAGGAGGCGGAGACCCGGGAGGACCCGGGGGACGCGTACATCGCCGCCCACATGGCCGCGCTGCGCACCGCCGCGGCCGTGCTGGCCGTGCGCGGCCGTCCGGAGACCACCGCCCGCGGTCGGCGCCGGATCCGCAGCGTGTGGGACATGCTCCCGGAGATAGCGCCGGAGCTGGCGGAGTGGAGCGTCCTCTTCGCCGCCAGCGGTGCCCGGCGCGCCAGGCTGGAGGCGGGCATCCGGCGGGAGGTCGACCGGCGGGACGCCGACGAGCTGGTGGCCTCGGTCGCGATGTTCCTGCGCCTGGTCCGGTCGCAGATCTCCCCCCAGCCGGTTCTGCCGCGCGACCCCAACCGGCCCGAGCCCGGTGAGGGTGAGCGCCCCGCCTGAGCGATCACCGGTGTGGTGCGGCGCCCGCGGGACGGTCCGTCGGCGCGTCGGTGGTCCCGGCACGCCCCGCCACGGCCCCGTGTTCCCGTTGCCGACCCCCCATCCGGGTTCCCCCTCGTCTTCTCCGCACCGTTTTCTCCGCCGTCCTTCGCTTCCCCGCCTCCTCTCTTTCGCCTTCCCCCACCTCTCATCACCCCTCATCACCCCTCATCACCTCTTCTCGCCTCTCATCGCCCCGGTCACTTCCCGGCGCCTCCCGTCGCCCTCCATCACTTCTCCCGCACCGGGCCCGGGGCCTTCCGTACCCGCCCCCGTTCCC
>NZ_VKHS01001293.1 GCF_014141525.1 Streptomyces calidiresistens | reverse complement strand
CCGGCGGGGGGTCACGGGGAGGGGGACGACGGCGTTCCCCGGCCCGATCGCCGTTCCCCTCCGGCCGTCGGGCCCACGTCCCCGTCCGCCCCGCCCGGGCCCGTCGCGGGCGCGGTGACGGCGACGGAAGCGGCGACCGCGCCCGTCCCGGCGGTCACGGGGCTCACGGGTGGTCCCCCCACCGGCGCCGGTGCCGGTGGGGGCTCCCACCGGCGACGCGCCGGGTGGCTCGCCTCGGCGGTCGTCCTGGCGGTGCTGCCGGCCCTCCTCGGCCTGCGCGCCCTGACCGGGTGGCCGTTCCTGCCGTGGGACGACGGCGGGGAGGAGTTCGCCTTCGAGCCCGGCCGCACCCACGGCTGCACCGTGCACCGGCGGGACGGCCTGCTCTACGCCGGACACAGCGAGACCGCCGAGGAGTTGCTGTACCAGTTGGTCATCAGTCGGGAGGTCCTGGAGGCCCAGTGCCTGCTGGACCACCACGGGTTCCCGCCCGGGCCGGTGGACGGGGCCTACGACGCGCTGACCGAGCGCGCCGTCAAGCGCTTCCAGGAGGACCGGGAACACCTCGTGATCGACGGCATCGTCGGCCCCCACACCTGGGAGGAGTTGCGGCGGTGAGCGAGCGTTGGCCCCCCGAGTGCGTCGTGTTGGCGGCCGAACTCCGGTCCCTGCGCGAGCGCACCGGTCTGAGCCTGGCCGCCCTGGCCGACCGGACCACGGCCGGCAAATCCTCCTGGCACCGCTACCTGACGGGCACGCAGTTGCCCCCGCGCGACGTGGTGGTGGAGCTGTGCGTGCTGGCGGGGGAACCGCCGGGTCGTGCGCTCGCGCTGTGGGAGTTGGCGGAGACGGCGCGCAGCCGCCGGGACGCCCGGCCCCGGGTGGAGCCGACGGACACCCCCGGGAAGCGACCGGACGGGTCGGGCGGCTCGGAGGACGGGGGGAACCCCGACCCCGACCCGCCCGTCGGGGC
>NZ_VKHS01001292.1 GCF_014141525.1 Streptomyces calidiresistens | reverse complement strand
GAGCGGGCACGGCGGTCTCCGGGGGTGCGGGGCGCGGATCGGATGGAATGACAACACCTTGTCGTTTTGGCAGTGTATTGTCAAAGGGGAGGCGGGGGGTAGGGTTGGGCGGCGTGATTCGACGGAGCACCCTGCGGGAACAGCTCGCCGAGGCCCTGCGCGACGAAATCCTCGCCGGGCGCCTCGCTCCCGGCAGGGAGTTCACCGTGCGGGAGATCGCCGAGCAGTACGGCGTCTCGGCCACTCCGGTGCGCGAGGCGCTGGTGGACCTCACCTCCCAGGGACTCCTGGAGACCCGACAACACCGCGGCTTCCGGGTGCACGCCTACTCCTTCGACGACTTCGCCCGCATGCTCGAGGCCCGGGCCCTGGTCGGGGAGGGGGTGGTGCGGGCGACCCGCTCACCGATCGTCCGCTCCCACCCCGAACCCGATCCGGCGGTGCGCTCGCCCGAGGCCATGACCTCCGTGCGGCGGCGCGCGGTCGCCGCGCGGGACGCCGCCCTCGCCGCCGACCTGGACATCCTCGTCGCCTACGACCTGCGCTTCTGGCGCGAGCTGACCGCGCTGCTCGGCAACCCCTACCTGGCCGAGTTCCTGGACCGGCTCAGGGTGCGGTGCTGGGCCTTCGTGGTGCCCCGCCTGCGCGGGGTCACCGGCCTGCGCGGCCGGCTGTGGTCCGGCCACCCCGAGCTGACCGAGGCCGTCGAGCGCCGGGACGCCGCCGCGATCGAGGAGCACCTGGGGGTGCTCCACCACAGCTTCCTCGCCCTCGCCCGGCTCGGCGGGGATCCGGACCCCGCCCCCGGGTCCGATCCGGCCGCACCGGATGCGGCCCCGGAGGGCTGAGGGGCCCGATTCCGGGAAGCGATTCCGTGTGCCCCGGGAACGCCGGCGGTGCCGGGCACGGATCGGCCGGTCCGGCGCGCACCGGAGGTCCCGGGGGGCCTACGCTGGCCCCGCCCGGGTGCGCGGCCC
>NZ_VKHS01001291.1 GCF_014141525.1 Streptomyces calidiresistens | reverse complement strand
TTGCAGCTTCGTCGGCAGCGTCAGTTGTGTATAAGAGACAGGGAGGGTGGCGCCCGGGGTCTACCCGCGTCAACCCCCTCCCGGACATGCCAAAGGGCGGGCCTGTGAAAAGACCCGCCCCGTTCGGCGTTTCCCCCGGTGGGGGGTGGCGTGCCGCCGCCGACCCGCCGTCAGTCGTTCGGCACGGTTTCGTACCGGGGGGTGTTCTCCTCCATCATCTTCAGCGCCTTCTTCCGCTCCCGCTTGGAGAGGCGGTCGATGTACAGGCGCCCGTAGAGGTGGTCCGTCTCGTGCTGGAGGCAGCGCGCGAAGTAGCCGGTGCCGCGCACCCGGATCGGGTTGCCCTCCAGGTCCTGCCCCCGCACCACGGCGTAGTCGGGGCGGGCCAGTTCGGCGTAGGCGGTGGGCACCGACAGGCAGCCCTCGTTGTTGTCGTCCAGCACCCGCCGATCGGCCGGGAGGTCCTCCAGGACGGGGTTGCAGACCACGCCCACGTGCCGCACGCCCTCGTCGTCGGCGCAGTCGTAGACGAAGACCTTGAGGTCCACGCCGATCTGGTTGGCGGCCAGCCCGACACCCTCGGCGGCCCGCTGGCTGGCGAACATGTCGTCCACCAGCGCGGCCAGCGACTCGTCGAACTCGGTCACCTCCCGGCACTCGCGGTGCAGGACCGGGTTGCCCACCACCGTGATGGGGCGGGCGGTGCCGCGCTCCCGGTGGGCGCGCTCGCGTTCCTCGCAGTCCCGGGTGTCGTCGATGAACTCGTCCTCGACCCGCTGATCGGTCTCCTGCCGCGCCATGGTCCGCAGCCCGCCTTCCTCGCTCCGCAGATGTAACGGCCCCCGGGGCCCCCTACAGCTTACGGGGCACCGGGGGTCGGCCCTCCCCGGCACGGATGCGGGGCGCCGCCGGGGGGGACCCCCGGAGGG
>NZ_VKHS01001290.1 GCF_014141525.1 Streptomyces calidiresistens | reverse complement strand
GGCGACCACCACCACCGTGCCCCCGCCCACCGAGGCCCGCCTGCTCAGCGGCCGCTACCGGCTCGGCGACGTCGTCGGCCGGGGCGGCATGGGCACCGTCTGGCACGCCACCGACGAGATCCTCGACCGCGCCGTCGCGGTCAAGGAACTGCGCCTGCCGCACGGCGTGGACGACGCCGAGCGGCGCCGGCTGGTCACCCGGACCCACCGCGAGGCCAAGGCGATCGCCGCCATCCGCAGTCGCGGCGTGGTCACCATCTACGACGTGGTCGACGACGGCTCCCGGCCGTGGATCGTCATGGAGCTGATCGAGGGCCGCTCCCTGGCGGAGATCATCCGCGAGGACGGCCCGATGTCGCCCCACCGGGCCGCGGAGATCGGCCTGGCCGTGCTGGACGTGCTGCGCGCCGCCCACGAGCGCGGCATCCTGCACCGCGACGTCAAACCCTCCAACGTGCTCGTCTCCGAGCCCGACGGCCGGGTCGTGCTCACCGACTTCGGCATCGCCAAGGTGGAGGGCGACCCCTCCATCACCTCCACCGGCATGCTGGTCGGCGCCCCCTCCTACATCTCCCCCGAGCGGGCGCGCGGCGAGAACCCCGGCCCGGCCGCCGACCTGTGGTCGCTCGGCGCCCTGCTGTACTGCGCGGTGGAGGGGCGGCCCCCCTACGACCGGGGCGGTCCCATCGCCACCCTCTCGGCGGTGATGAACGAGCCCCTGGACCCGCCCCGTTCGGCGGGCCCGCTGAAGGAGGTCATCGCCGGGCTCCTCACCAAGGACACCGCCGCACGCCTGGACGAACCCGGTGCCCGGCGCGCCCTGGTCGCCGCCCGGGAGGCCGCGTCCGCCGAGGGCTCGGGCGGCTCCTCCGGGACCGTCGTCCTCGGTCGGGCCGAAACCGCCGCCGCCCGCGCCGCCGGGGCCGGTACCCCGCGCGACGGGAAGCCGGCGGACGACGACCCCCGGACCCCGCCCCGC
>NZ_VKHS01000129.1 GCF_014141525.1 Streptomyces calidiresistens | reverse complement strand
CGGCTGGGGTGTGTCGGGTGACGGTGGGGGCCAAGTGGGATGTGTCATCGTCCGAAGGGGTCGGCGCAGAGTGGATGGCTGCCGCCCGCCTCCCCGCACCGTGGGCGGGCGGCAGCCGCGACGTCCCGCGCCATGGTGCGGGGCGTCGGTTCGTGGGGCCGATCAGGCGGCTGTGTTGCGGGGGGCGGAGTCGGGGAGGCCCACCAGGCGTAGGGCCCTGCCCCGGGTGGCGGCCTCTGCTCGGGCCACTGCGCCCAGGCGGTAGAGGGGGCGGCCGTCGGGGGTGAGGCCGGCGGCGGCGAGGTGTCGGCGTGCCGCCCAGTTGCTGACGGCGGATGGGCTGACTGCGGCGGCGCGGCCTCGGGAGGCGATGCGTCGCCAGATGGTGGCGATCTCTGCGGCCTGAGCGGTGGTGAGGAGGGGTTCGGTGTCCACGTCACCTCCCCCGAAACGCAGCGCGGCCCCCGCTGAGGGCGGGGGCCGACATACGTGTGGCGCTGGCATCCATTTCACGCTACGGAGACGATCACGTCAAGGACGTCCTCGAATTTCTGTTCGAGCAGGTGCCCGCCACCCCTGGCGGGGGTGACGGGCACCTGCCGTTGGGACGCCTCGCCCGATTACCCGATGTTGGACAGTCCGTCCGGGTGGGGGTCGTCGCAGTCGAGACGCGAGTGCGCCTGTTCCACGGCTTCGTACGCTCGGATCAGGGCTGCTCCGATGCCGTCCACTCGGAGGCGATCCACCGTGCCTTCGTGCATCTCCTGGTGGGCGTGGACCAGCAGGTCATCGGCGGTGGCGAGTTCCATGCATGCATCCCGGAGGAGGCGTCGCACTCCTTCGCCCTGGTGGGGCACATCCGGGGCGATGCGTCCCAGGCGGCGGATCGCTCGACTGATGGTACGGGAGTCCACTCCGTCGCCGTCCTCCTTGGGCACCGGCAGTTCCACCGGGATGGGGAGGAGCGTGGCCACGTGGGCCAGCGCCAGGTAGACCCGTGCGTAGAGCCTGAGCATCCCCATGAGAAGGATCTCTTCTCCGTCGGCCATTTTGACCCCTCTCTGTTGAGTTGGAATGGATCGGAGAGCGGGGTTTGCGGCCCCTCTCTCTTGATGAATACCCTACACCCCTAGATGGGAAAAGGCAACACCTGTTTCGGGGGCCCCGGACACACGGGCGCCCCCGACCCTGGCGGGGTCGGGGGCGCCGGCGTTCAGGTCACTCCTCCTCGGGCGGGGCCGGTCGCTGCCAGCACTCCTCCTCGTGCTCCTCTTCGCACAGCTCGGAGTCGATGAAGTGGGCGGCACCCTGGGCGAGGACGGTGTTCAGGGTGATGGCGTGCACCCGCAGCTCGACGTACTGCCCGACCCCCATGTCCTGATCGACCATGAACAGCAGGTCGCTGGCGGCCTGGAGGTGGCAGCACATGGCCCGCAGGTAGGTGCGGACCATCCGCGACAGCGGCAGGTCGTTCGCGAGTTCCGCGAGTCGCTGAACGGCGTGGTCCGCCTGGTCCAGCGCCGAGGGACCGGCGAGGTCCGGGAGTTCCGGCAGCCGGCAGGGGACGGGGAGGATTTCCCCGACGTGGAGCAGCATGCCGTAGGTCTCCGCGTAGTGCGCGAGCGCCACCCCGAAGCTGCCGTGGGGCTGGTCGGCCATGTTGACCTCTCTCTGTTGAGTTGGGATGGATCGGAGATCGGGGTTTGCGGCCCCTCTCTCTTGATGAATACTCTACACCCCAACAAGGGAAAAGGCAACACGGGATTCGAGGGTCAGCCCCGGGTGTACGCGCCGAGGTTCGCCAGCGCGTCACCCACCGTGCTCCCCAACCAGGCGTCGGACCCTCCCTTGGATCCGTCGGGGCCGGGCCAGCGCCCCTTCGACTTCAGGGCCCGCAGGGAGCCGTAGGCGGGCATCCCCGGCATCTCGGCCAACTCCCGGGCGGTGTAGAGCTGGTCGGGCTGGAGGCCGGAAGGGGCCGGCCTGCGCTTGTGGGCGCGCACGAAGCGCGCGACGCTCCCGGCGTCGTAGGTGTGCGCGCGCCCCCTGTTGCCGACCGGGGCGGGCCAGGCGGGGTGGCGCCGCCAACTGTCCCGTACCGTCTCGGGGGCCACGCCGTACTCGGCCGCAATCTCCGGGATCGTGAGACTCGGCGGCGACACGTGCTCTACCATGGGTGCATCCCTCCGTGGAGGCTTCCTCTATGTGAGTTGGATGGATCAGCCGGTGAGTGTTTTGCGAGGGCCCCCGAGCCCTGGGCTTCGGCCCGGCACTCACCGGCTTTCTCGTGCGTTCCACCCTACAGACCGAGCAAGGAAAAGGCAACACGCTGCGAGGGGAAAGGGGAGCGCCCCCGACCATGGGGGCGGGGGCGCTCAGATGGAGGGTGTTTCCCGGTGGACTAGTTGAGCCGGGACCACAGCAGCATTGACCTGCGCTGTGCCCGGATCAGCAGGGAAGCGCACCCGTCGTACCGGGTGGGCGTGATCCGGCCGGATTCCTGCAACTCCTCCCGAAGGAGTTCCAGCAGGTCGGCGGCGGCGAGCCAGTCCACGCACGCCCCGTAGAGGGCGTTCGTGTCATCCTGCGCCATGGTGACCCGCCCGGAGATTTCCGCGAGCCGCCGCACCGCCTGAGTGGCGGTGGGAACGTGGATCGCGTGCCGCTCCAGGGGAAGACCGACGCCGATGGGCAGCATTTCCGCGATTGCGACGAGCGTTGCGTAAACGCTGTGCAGGGTGGCGGCGAGACCGCCCACCATGTGCTCGGCATCATCAGCCATGATGACCCTCTCTCTGTTGAGTTGGGATGGATCGGAGATCGGGGTTTGCGGCCCCTCTCTCTTGATGAATACCCTACACCCCTAGATGGGAAAAGACAACACCCGTTTCGGGGGCCCGGACACACCGGTGCCCCCGACCCTGGCGGGGTCGGGGGCACCGGCGCTAATCACCCGGCCAGGCGTTCCAGCTTGGCCAGCAGGCGGGTGAACTCCCTCTCCGTGAGGTTGCGGGTTTCACCGTCGTTGGTGACGCCCGTGACCAGCGCGTTCCCGGCGATCATCCTCGGGTGGTTGAACCCGATCGCCAGGCGGGACGCGGGGTGGTTGACGACGAGCGGGTTGCTCGCCTCGTCGGCAATCCACATGTCGATCCCCCGAGTCAGTCGCACCACGTCGACCGTGGAGCACCGGAGTGCCGCGTAGAGGAACGGCAGGCGGTGCGCGCGGTTCGCGGGCACGTCCACCTCGGCGAACGCGCCGGTGGGGGTGATGAGCAGCGCCCCCGGGATCGGGAGGTGGCCCATTCCGTAGATGGAGAGCATGTCTCCGCCTCTCTCTGTTGAGTTGGGATGGATCGGAGATCGGGGTTTGCGGCCCCGCTCTCTTGATGAATACTCTACACCCTTAGATAGGAAAAGGCAACACTCGTTTCGGGGGCCCGGACACACGGGCGCCCCCGACCCTGGCGGGGTCGGGGGCGCCGGCGTTCAGGTCATCCGTCCGTGGACTCCCCCCACTCCCCCGAGTGGTCCTCGGGGCAGTCGAGTGCGGCGTCAAGCTGCTGGAGAGCCCTCACGGCCACCATTGCCAGGATCTTGCAGCCCTCGGAGCGGAGGTCTGCAATCCGTCCGTGCTGCTGGTGCTCGTGCATGGTGAGCGCGAGCAGGTCCGAGGATGCGTGCAGGTAGGTACACGCCCCGTTGAGCATGGTTCGGACTTCCGGTGACATCGGCAGGGCCGAGCTGGTCTCCATCATCCGCCCCACGGCCCGCTGCATCTCCTGGATGGAGACGGAGGGGGTCTCCTCGCTGGGGACCGGCAGGACGTACGGCACGGGCAGGAGCGTCGCGACGTGCGTCAGGATCTCGTACGCGGACATGTAGACCGCGAGCAGGATCTCAATGCGGATTTCGTCGTGATCCGACATGGATGCCTCTCTCTGTTGAGTTGGGATGGATCGGAGATCGGGGTTTGCGGCCCCGCTCTCTTGATGAATACTCTACACCTCTGAATGGGAAAAGGCAACACGAGGCCCGGGGGAGGATCGGGCAATCTCGCTTGACGATCGTCAAGTGACTGTGTATTGTTCTTGTTGTCGGCAAGGGGCCGACACGGAAAGGAGGTGAAAACGTGGACCGGATGGATCAGATCCTCGTCGCTGCGGAGCGCCAGGGCTTCAAGTGCTTTCAGGCGCACAGCGGGATGTGGATCTTTTCTCGCGGGATGGTGACCCTCACCATCCACCACACCCCCATCACGGAGGGTGAGTGGATGGACATGCTCAACGCGCTGCGCGGAGCCGGGCTCATCTTCCCCGAGGAGTGATCAACGCGGGGGGCCGCAGATGTGGTGCGGCCCCCCGCTCATCCGGACCGTACACCCCGGGCCGACAGCCCACCACGAGAAGGAAGGAGAGAACGATGGAGGAGTGGCAGGCGGTGGCCGTCTTCCGGGCCCCCGAGGTGCCGGAGGACGGCCGCCGGCACCTCGGGGAGTTGTTCCCCGGCACCACGGTGCACGACGCCCGGACCGGGCGTCTGACGGCCACTTGGCGGCTGCGGGCGGACGATCTGCCGGCCGCCGCGGAAACGGCCCGGGCCCGGGTGGCGGAGGCCGCGGCGTCCGGGTTCGCGGAGCCCGTGGATCTACGGGTGCGGTCCGCCGAGATGGCAGAGGTGGAGATCGCCCACCCCGGCCCGCTGGAGCTGTGGGGGAGCGGAGAGGTCGCCGGTCACCTCTCGGTGTCCCGGCAGTACGTCGCGCAACTGCTGGAAGGGGACCCCCGGTTCCCCCGCCCCGTCGCCACGCTGCGCGGCGGTCACGTGTGGACGGCGGGCAGCGTGCGGCACTACACGGACCTCTATCGGTCCTGACGGAGCACGGGAAGGGGGGCACCACCGAGGTGGTGCCCCCCTGTTTCTGGTGTTTCTGGCTCAGCGACGGCGCCAGTTCGTCAGCCGGTGGTCCCGGCCGACGTCGGCGGTCAACCGCATACCGGGCAGGTCCCGGGGCTCGACGTCCAGCGCCCGGGCGATCTCGGCGGCCGGGTACCGCTCCGGGTCCCCGGCATCGTGGGCGTCGGCCACGATCTCGGCTTGGTCCCCGACGGTGAGCAGGACCCGCACGTCGACGGTGTGGGACGGCTCGGGCATGACCATGGGAGTTCTCCTCTCCGGTGAGCTGGTGGGATGGATCAGGTGGTGGAGACGGGCCCGCCGGGGCGGCGTGCTCCGTCGGCGGCCGGCACTTTGCGTGCCGGACGGTGTTCCGGGGAGCGCCCCGATCGGTCGGGGTCGGGGCGCGGGGCCTCACGGTGCGTTCTCCTCCCGGGTGTTCCAGTTGGCCAGGAGCAGCAGGGCGGTTCGGTGCAGGGGCGGCATGACCTCGGCCTGGTGCCGGTCGTACTCCTCCCCGGTCAGCAGCCGGCCGCACGCGCCGCACTCGATGTAGGCACTCCAGTCGATCTCGACCAGGCCGAACGCGCCGCAAGGGCATGGCGCCGGGAGGGAGCGGCGACGGGGCACCACGGAGGTGATCGACCGACAGGTGCGTACCAGTGCGCGCAGTTCCGTGGTGAACGCGGTGACCTGTGGGGTGCAGCACAACCAGTCGATGTGCCGGTCAAGCCAGCCGCACAGCGCCTCGATGTCGGCGCCGGGCGGGGGTGCCGGGCGAGCGGGGCGGCGCTCGGCATCCACGGCCGCGGCCCAGTCCCCCAGGGTTCCGCGCAGGGTCGGTGCATCGTCCTGGTCCTCGTGGTGGGCCGTAGGGCTCCCGGCCGGGGAGGCGGGGCCGAGGAAGGACAGCACGCGGGTGCGCACCGGTGTTCCGGCGCCGGAACGGCCGGCTCGGGTGCCGGTGCGCGGGCCGGTGCGCTCGGGGTACACCGACGCCTCCAGGATCGGCAGGTGGCGGGGCAGCTCGGCCAGCCAGGCGCGCAGTCGCATCCCGCAGGGGAAGCACGCCACGCGGCCGCCGGCGGTTTCGGCGGAGAGGAGGGTTCTGGTGCAGGTGGCGCAGGTCACGGGGCTGCTCCCGGGGGTCGTGCCGTTGGTGCCGATAGTGCCAGGTGGCCGGGACAACCGGGCCGAACGGTCCAATGGTCACGGGCTGCCCTCGATGGCGTCGGCGGTCGGCTGCTCGGATGGCCGGGGGGCGGAGTGGTGGCATCGGCACAGGCACTGTTCACCGGTGTACTCGTGCGTCCGACGACAGCGGTCGTGCAGGTACGCGGCACGCTCGTTCAGGGTCTCGGCGATGCGGGGGTGCCGGCGTGCCGTGGTGGTGCAGGCCGCCGCCACCTCGCAGGCGCCCGACAGGTACGGCCGCACGGGGTGGACGATATTCAGCAGGCGGGCGGGCAGAACGGGCCCGTCCTCGGCTTCGGGTTCTGCGGTCGGCTCCCGGCTGCTCCGGGCCCGGTTCTCGGCATCCTCCAGGCGGTCGTAGAGGGAGTCGAGGTCGTCGCTGGTCAGCTGGTCGATCGTGAGGCGGGTTCTCGGAGGTGCCTCGGTGGTCGGGGGTACGGGGGGCCGGTGGCCGTCGTTCGGTTCGGGAGGTGGGGAGGTGCCTGCCGAGAGCTGCGCGAGCGCCTGTTCGGCGGCGCGTCGGCGCACGGCGGGTAGGCCGGTGTCGCAGCAGGACTCCCGGCCCCGCCCCGGGCTGGGAGGGTCGATGTCGTCGCCGTGGTACCGGCATCGGGCCGGGAGGTGGTTCAGGGCCGCGCGGATGTCGGCCGCCGGGTGGGGCATCGGGACTCCTCGGGTGGGGGTTTCAGGGGTGGTGGATGATGCGCATCCCGGAGGCGCGCACGGTTCAGCGCAGGCCGCGCCGGCTGAGGTGGTCGTGGTGGTCGGGGCGGCTCGGCAGGATGCAGTGGTGGCAGCGGCCGGAGAGGTCTCGCATGTGCCGGTGGCAGGTGCGGGGACGCAGCAGGGCGCGGAGTGCGGTGATCATGTCGTCTCGTGTTTCGGCAGCGGCCGGGGGGCCGGGGTTTCCGGCCCCCCGGGCGGTTTCAGTCGAGGTCGTCGACGCGGGTGGGCCCCAGCGGTGTGGCGTCCACGAACGCGGGGAGATCCATCGGCTGGTCGTAGAGGAAGAACGACTGGTTGGCGCCGATGGTGAACTCGAGGTAGGCACCGGTGGTGGCGTCGATGGCGTAGTAGGCGTTGCACTGGCCACCGGAGTAGTAGGCGCCGTCCACGCCGGGGGCGGGCACCACGACCGGTGACTGATAGGGCGTGCGGATCTCGTAGTTGGGCGTGAGCATCGCGCAGTAGGAGACCGGGGGGCCGACGGTCACGAAGTAGCCGTAGCCGGCGCCGTTCTGGATGTAGACGAACGCGAGTTTCCCCGGTTCGTCCCAGGTGTCGATCCAGGCGTTGATGGTCTCCCGGGTGGGCGAGTAGGCCATGCTGCCCGCCGGTTGACGGTCCACCAGGCGGTCGTAGCCGCTCTGGCGGGTCTCGGCCTCCCGGGACTGGGAGGAGGAGTTGGTGTCGCAGGCACTCAGCAGGAGGGCGGCGGCGGCCGCGGTGGCGGTGATCAGGGAGCGGGTCAGGCGGTGCACGAGGTCTCCGAGGCGTCGGGATCGAGTTCGGCGGGCAGGTTGGTGTCGCGGAAAGCGGTTCGGTGCTCCTGGCGGGCCAGGGCGTTGTAATCCGCGATCAGGGACACGCGGTTGGCCGTGACGGCGGTGATGCTGCTGTGGATCCGGTCGGCGCGGCCGCTGTCGGGGGCGACGACGTCGAGTTCGGCGCGCAGCGCGGCCAACTGGCCCTCGGCGCCCTGGACGGCTGCGCACAGGTCGTGGAACTCCTCGTAGGTGGCCAGGCGGAACGACGCCGAGGCCGTGGTGCGTTCACCGACTGCGGTTTCGCCTCGCCAGTCGGCCGTCAGACGTTGGCCCCATCCGGTGGTGAACAGCAGGACCAGGGCGAGGGCGACCAGGAGGCCGATCGCGATCAGGGACAGGGCGAAAGCGCGGCGGGCGTGCGCCAGGGCGACGCGGGGCCTCACCGGGATTCCTCACAGTTGGGGCAGTTCCCGCAGGTGCGGCGCTGAATGACGACCTGTTGCGCGCCCTCGGCGAAGGCCCGCACGAGCCGCGCCCGGTGCCACAGGGCGTCCTCCAGCAGGGCGGCGTGGGGAGCGCCGGGGTGCAGCTCGGCCAGGTCCTCCAGGGCGGCGCGGGCGGAGTGGGTGAGAGGGCCGCGGTGGGGTTCGAGGAAGGCGCCGCGGGCTGCCCGGAGGCGACGGCGCAGGTCGGTGATCATCGGTTGTGCTCCTTGTCGTTGCGGAGGTTTCGGTACTCGTTGACCGCGACGAGCGCGGTGCCGGAGGCGGCGAGGAGGCCGGCCGCTCCCCACACCGGTTGACCTTCGGCCACGGCGACCACGGACACTGCGGTCATCGCCACCGCGATGACGGCCGGGGAGATCGGGTCGGCTCCTCCAGGGGCGTTCACCACGGCCCGTGTTCCCGGCGCCGGTGTTCGTGGTTCTGGCCGGACGCGGCCCCGGAGGTGCGCTGCGCGGGGCCCTCCCATCCGCAGGTGCACACCGGCCGCCAGGAGGTGCGGCCGGGGCAGCCGGCCGGAGGGCGGCCGCCGGGGCCGGGGCGGGCGTGTCGGCATGCGGTGCCGTCCGGGTGGATGGCCACGGCCCGTTGTGTCTGGCGCTTCACGGGGTGCCCCCCTTGCGGATGAGGTGCACGAAGGCGTCGACCACGCACGCGCCGTAGGTGTGGGCGGTGCCGCCGAGTACGAGGGCCTGGCGCTCGGCGGTCTGGAGATTCTCGTATTGCTCGCTGGTGGGGTTGGCCAGGCCGGCGAGTTCGACCGTGCGGGCCCGGGCGTCGCGGGCGCGGTCGAGCTGGGTGCGCAGGTGCGTGAGTTCGTCGAGGCGCTGCCACTGCGCGAGTTGGGGTGCGGAGTGCAGTTCGGGCAGGGCCTCGGGTATGAGCCAGCGGCCCGCCTGGCGCCGCACGAGGCTGCCGCGTTGCGGGTGGCCGTTCAGCAGCAGGAGCGTGGCCCGGGTGGCGGCGGTGGCGTAGGCCATGGCCGCGTTCTCGTAGCGCTCGGTGAGGTCTGAGACGAGGCGGTCGTAGAGGCCGCCGATGTCGCGCAGGGCGGCTCGGTGGGGGGCGTGACCACCGACCACCGTCTCGATGTCGGCGACGCGGCCGGGGAGGACGGATTGGGCGGTGGCCAGGACGGCGGTGTGGGCGATGGCGTATTCGTTGGCGGCGCAGGCCAGCGCGGTCAGGGTGAGGAGGGTGTCGCCGTAGGGGCCGTCGAGGTCGGTGTCGGTGATGGCGGAGGGGTTCGGAATCACGGGTCCTCGTTGAGATCGGGTGGTCATGACGGGCGTCGACGCCAGGGCATCGGACGGCCGGGGTTTCGGGAGCCGGTGCGGGGACGGCGGGGTCTG
>NZ_VKHS01001289.1 GCF_014141525.1 Streptomyces calidiresistens | reverse complement strand
GCCCTCGTCCCCCTCCCCGGGGGGATCGAGGAGGCAGGCCGGAACGGCGGACCCGGGCGCCTCCGGCCGGGGATGCGGGAAGCCCGCCGGGCGACGCACCGCCGCCCGGGCCCCCGGTGACAGGCGCGGGAGAAGCCGCCCCCCGAGGTCCGGCCGCGCCCGCAGCGCGCAGTTCAGGAACCCCTCGGCGACCGCCGACCGCTCCGGGGACGTGTCGGCGGCGGGACCCGCCACGGCCTCGGCCAACGCCGCCGCCACCGGTACCGGATCACGGGAGAGCACACCCATCAGGGTGCGCCGGGCCGCCGGCCCGCGCGGCCCGACCGCCGCGGCCAGCAGGGTGTCCACCGCGCCCCGCGAGGGAAGCTCCCCGAGCAGGTCGAGCACGAGCCCCGCCCGTCCGGCGCCCACCGAGGTGTCCGCGAGGATCCCGGCGAGCACCGGGACCAGCGCCGCCCCCACCCGCTCGGCGACGGTGGCCAACAGCTCCGGTGTCCAGCGGCGGGGCGGCAGATGGGCCCGGACACCGAGGGCCGCCAGGTGTTCCGGGGTGTCCACGACGCACAACCGCATCTCGTCCGACACCGGGCACCCACCCGGCCGGGATGCCTCCGCACAGCACTCGGCGGCCCAGTCCGTACGATCCGGCACCAGGTACGAGGCGACCACCCGGCGGCCGGGTGTGCTCCGCAGCGGCCCCAGGGCATCCGCCACCTCCCGCCGGGTGGCGGGATCGGCGACCGCCAACAGCCCCCGCAACCGCTCGGCGGCCTCCAACGCCTCCCGCCGGGCCCGCTCTCCGGCGGCCCGAACGGGAACACCCGGGGAACCCGGGGAAGACGTCTCCCCCCGTCCCGGCGACCGCCCCGCCCGCGCCGCCCGGGGCGGGACCTCGAACAGCGCGACCACCGCCCGGGCGGCGAACACCGGCCCGCACTCCATCACCCAGGCGTCCACGAGCTCCGAGTGGTCCCCCTCCCACC
>NZ_VKHS01001288.1 GCF_014141525.1 Streptomyces calidiresistens | reverse complement strand
AGCCGCCCCCGACCGCCGGGCCCCGCCCCAGGCATGAACGCCCGCTTCTCCTGGTGCTCCTGGTCCTGGCGTCCATCGGATGGGGAGCGCTGCTGTGCCAACTCCTGCACACCTGACCCGAGGAGGATGAGGCCACGTGTCCCGGGACCTGAACTGGCGCCGCGGTCGCTCCGGTCGTCCACTCGCCCGAGCCAAGGCCCGACTCCGCAGGGAGGGCGCAAACGTCTGCTGGCGGTGCGGAGGCGGGATCGACCTGGACCTGCCCCCCAACCACCCGATGGCGTGGACTCTGGACCACAAGGTGCCTCTGTCCCGGGGAGGCGACGCGCTCGACCCGGCCAACCACGCAGAGGCACACCGCCGGTGCAACTCCGCGGCCGGGAACCGGGTCACCGCACCGCCGCAACCCACCTCCCGCCGGTGGTGAAAGGGGGGCCGGTTCGACAAGGCCCCCCACCGACACAACCAGGGGGTCTCCCATGCACGGGGCCCCACACCAACGCCCCCCCCTCATGTCGTGAGCCCCCTTCATACATGAGCACCCCTCACCGCCCCAGAACGACGAACTCTGCGCACCCCCGGAGCCGAAGCGTGGGGATACCCGACAGCGGGGGCGCCCGGCAGGAAGGGGGCCCCTTCACCGAGGGCCCCCTTCCTGCCGGGGGCGGGGTTCCTCCGAGGCCCGGTGGATACCCTCCCGAGCCCTCTCCCCGCCCGCCTCGCTCCAGCTCTCCGCCGCCCGTTCTGCCCGCTGCCGCTCCGACGGGCGGGGCTCCTCGACGAGCCGGGGGCCCGCAGGACACCCCACCTCACCCACTCCCGCCAGACGCCGCCGCAACCATGCCGCTCCCCGTCGTGACACCGCTCCGCGTGCCGCTCCAGCGCCGTCCGGACAGCCGCCCACCGGCCCCGGCCGGGAGCACCGGGAGGCAGGGGGACCCTCCGGACCCCCGGGGGGAGGGGGCCCCCGAGCAGCCCACCGG
>NZ_VKHS01001287.1 GCF_014141525.1 Streptomyces calidiresistens | reverse complement strand
GCCCCACCCCGTCAGGACCCCTGGCGGCGGACCTCCGGCATGCACAAGGTGCGCCGGCGCCGACAGCTGGCGGCGGTGCGGGAGCTGTGGTGGGCCCGGGACGCCATGGCACGGGAGCGCGACCTGTCGCCGGGCAAGGTCCTCTCGGACGCGGCGATCGTGGCGGCGGCGCAGGCGATGCCCCGGGATCTGCGGGAGCTGGCGGCCCTGCCCGGCTTCGGGCCCCGGATGGGGCGGCGCCGGCTCCAGCAGTGGTTGGACGCCGTGCGGCGGGCGGCCGAACTGCCGGAATCGGAGCTGCCGCAGCCGGGGCGGCAGCCGAACGGTCCGCCGCCGCCCCGGGCGTGGGCGGAGAAGGATCCCGCCGCGGCGGCCCGCCTCACCGCGGCCCGCACCGCCGTGACGGCCCGCGCGGAGGAGTTGAACCTGCCGCAGGAGAACCTGCTGACCCCCGACACCGTGCGCCGGCTGTGCTGGGAGCCGCCGGCCGAGGGCGGCGAGGAGGAGCGACAGGTCCTCGGTGGTGACGTCGGGGCGCAGGGCCCCGGCCTCCAGCGCACGCGTGCGCAACTCGTCGATGACGGGTGTGAGCAGGTGGGTGCAGGCGGGTTCGGGCGGGGCGGGCGCGGTCCAGGCACTGCCGCAGTGTTCGACGACGGCCCGGTGCCGGGCCCAGTACTCCAGGGCGTTCTCGAAGAACTCGCGCAGGGCCCGGCGGGGGTCGTCGGTCTCGTCCGCCGCCCGGTGGGCGGCGCCGGCCCAGGTGGTGAACTCCCCTTCCAGCACGGTGCGCAGCAGGTCGTCCTTGGTGGGGAAGTGGCGGTAGAGGGTGCCCATGCCGACGCCGCTGCGCCGGGCGATCTCGCGCACGTCCACGGCGCTGCCCTGCTCGGCGAGCACGGCGTTGGCGGCCTCGATGATCGCGCGGCGGTTGCGTTCGGCGTCCGCGCGCCGGGCGCGCCCGGCGGGGGGCGGGTTCCGGGGA
>NZ_VKHS01001286.1 GCF_014141525.1 Streptomyces calidiresistens | reverse complement strand
CTCCTCCGCCCCCGGCCTCCCCGGCCCGGCCGAACTCCGTGCGCGGGCGGAGGAGCTGGGGGAACGGGTCGCGGCTCACTTCCGGCTGCTGGAGGGCCGATGACCGGCGGGACGTACGGGGCGGGCGGCCCCTCGGGCAGGGGCACGGCCACGGGCGCGGCGGCGATGCGGGGCCCGATGGCCCGGGCATCGGTTCGTCGCGGCGTCCATCGCCGCCACGGCACCCGCCACCGCGCCGGGAGCGTCCCGCTGTGGGCCTTCTGCGGTGGGCGGTGATGAGGCCCCGGGTGGACGGCTACCGGTGTGAAAGCGTCGTTCGGAGTCCGGAGGCCGGAGCGGAATGGCTGCTCGGGTCCCACCGCGCCGACACCCCCTCCGAGGCCATGAGGTGGCTTCGACGCCAGGCGGTCCGGCTCGTCCGCGCGCTCGATCCGGAGCCCGGGGCCTGCCCCTTTCCGGCGGGTGCCCTCCACCCCGCGGACCCCGGGGCCTCCCATGTCGGGAGCGTGTTCCGGGACTGGTTGGACGACATCGCCCATCAAGAGGTCCAGCGGGAAGCCCTGGCATCCGGCCGGTACGTCTGCGCCACCGCCGGCATGCCGGACCAGGTGGTCGGCAGCGGCGCGGCGTACCTGTACGTCTCCCTGTCCTGCCGGCCCCTCGTGACCCGGAGGCTCGGCGGAGTCGGGAGGAAGGGGCCGCACCAAGGCGAGGTGCCCCCGTGAGCCCTCCGCACCTCGCCGGGGCGTCCTGCGGCGAACGGGAACACGGCGCCGCCCCGGGCCGGCTCCCGATCCCGCCCGTGCCGACATCGGGTCGGCGCGGGCCGGGATCGGGGCCCGGGAGCCCCGCCGGTTCAGCGCTTCCGGGGTTGGGGGATGCGGTGCCTCGGGCCCTCCGGGGAGAGCCGCGCGCGGGGGATGAAGACACCGCCACCCTGCGGGGTGCCGCTCCCGGCGGCTCCGCCCGGGCCGGCGGGGGCGGGGAT
>NZ_VKHS01001285.1 GCF_014141525.1 Streptomyces calidiresistens | reverse complement strand
GGCCAGCACGAGGCGGCGGGCGGGACGCGGCGACGCGGGGGAATCCATGGCCGTCAGCGTAGTGCGGACCACGCTCCGGCGACGTCCCCGACCGTCCGGAGGGGATCGGGGCGGGGCGCCGCACGACCGCCCCGGCCGGTCCGTTTCCTCAGGGCGTCGTGGAGGAGGGGCATCCGTCCTCCACGGGCCCGGCCCGTTCCCCCCGCCTCCCGGCCTCCGTCTCCCCGGCGGCCCCGTCGGCCGCCGGCGTGCGCACCACGGTGAGTCGCCCGTGCTCGATCCGGGCCAGGTGGTCGGCGCGGTCGGCCAGCGCGCTGTCGTGGGTGACCATCACGAACGTCGGTTCCGTCTCCCGCCGGCGGGCCTCCAACACCTCCATCACCTCGTCGCGCGTCGAGTCGTCCAGGCTTCCCGTGGGTTCGTCGGCCAGCAGCACCCGGGGCCGCTTCACCACCGCCCGGGCGATCGCCACCCGCTGCTGCTGGCCACCCGACAGCTCGCCCGGGAAGTGCCCGGCGCGATCGGCCAGACCCACCGAATCCAGCGCCTCCAGAGCCCGGGACCGGCGTTCGGTGGCCTTCGTGCCCAACGGCACCAGCGCCGTCTCGACGTTCTCCCGCGCGGTGAGGGTGGGAATGAGGTTGAAGCCCTGGAAGACGAATCCGATCCGCTCCGCCCGCAGCCGGGTCAGCCGACTTTCCGGCAGGGAGCCCAGATCGGTGCCGTCCAGCAGCACGGTGCCCCGGGTCGGCCGGTCCAACCCGCCGAGAAGCTGGAGGAGGGTGGACTTGCCGCCCCCGGTGGGTCCCTGGACGACCAGGCACCCACCGTCGGGCACGGTCAGGTTCACCTCGTGCAGGGCGGTGACGGTCGTCCGCCCCCGCGGGTAGTGCTTGGCCACGGCGGTCAGTTCGTACACGGTGACTCCGATCGGTGTGGGGCCGGGACGGCCCGGCGGAGCGGCCGATGCCGGCGCGGAGGCTGTCTC
>NZ_VKHS01001284.1 GCF_014141525.1 Streptomyces calidiresistens | reverse complement strand
GCCCGCACCCGACTGGTGGCCGTGCCCACCACCTCCGGCACCGGAGCCGAGGTCACCCCCTTCGCGGTGATCTCCGACCCGGCCGCCGCCCGCAAGTACCCGCTGGCCGACTACGCCCTGACCCCGAACGTGGCGATCGTCGACCCCGAGCTGACCACGACCCTGCCCCCGGAGGTCACCGCCGACTCCGGCTTCGACGCCCTGACCCACTCCATCGAGGCGTACGTCTCGGTCTACGCCAACGACTACACCGACGGGCTGTGCCTGCAGGCCATCCGGCTGATCTTCGGGAACCTGGAGACCTGCGTGCGCGACGGCGCCCGGCAGCCGGTCGCCCGCGAGCGGATGCACAACGCCGCCACCGTCGCCGGCATGGCCTTCGGCAGCGCCTTCCTCGGCATGGTGCACGCCATGGCGCACACCCTGGGCCACACCTTCGGCATCGCCCACGGCCGCACCAACGCGATCCTGCTGCCGCACGTCATCCGGCACAACGGCGGCGTCCCCACCAAGCTCTCCGCCTGGCCCAAGTACGAGACCTACCGGGCCCCGGAGCGCTACCGGGAGATCGCCCTGGCACTGGGCCTGCCCGCCGCGACCCCGGAGGAGGGGGTGGAGTCCCTCGCCCGCGCGGTGGAGGACCTGCGCGACCGCTGCGGCATCCCGAACTCCTTCCGCGCCGCCGGTGTCCCGGAGGAGGAGTACCTGGCCTCCCTGCCGCAGCAGGCCCGCAACGCCTACGCCGACCAGTGCGCCCCCGCCAACCCGCGGATGCCGATGCTCGGCGAGATGCAGCGGCTGATGCGGCTGGCCTACGAGCCGCCGGTCCGCACCGCCACCGCGTCCGACACCACCCCCGGAACCACCGCCGCCTGACCGGGCGAGGAGCCCGGACCACCCCCGGCGGGGCGTCCCACCGGCCGCCCCGCCGGCATCACCACCCAGAGGTGACCGCCATGAGCGCACGACCCGGAGCCACCACCCCCCGTCC
>NZ_VKHS01001283.1 GCF_014141525.1 Streptomyces calidiresistens | reverse complement strand
CCCCCGTAGCCGCTGCACCCCGCCACCAGCAGCACGAGAGCCAGGGCCGGGGCCGCCCACCACCGCGAGCGGCGGGCCACCGGTCCCGGCCGCGCCCGCCCCGGTCGCTCCCCCTCGCCGTCATCCGCCACGCCGTACCGCACCGTCATCGACGGCCCCCTTCGCCATGTTTCCTCCCCCGGCCGCACCCTCGGCACGACCGCCCGGCCCGGACCCGGGCCGATGTCGCCGATGGGACGGGGGCACCCCCCGGTCGGTTGCGGAAAAGGCGCCCGGATCCGGTACCGGAGCCGTCACGTTCCGGACTCGGCCCGGTGTCGGAGCCGCCCGGGCGATCTGAAAGAGTGGGGACATGCACGCGATCGTCATCGGCGGCGGCGTCTCCGGCCTGGCCGCCGCGCATCGGCTGACGGAGGAGGGCGTGCGGGTCACGCTCCTCGAGGCCTCCGACCGGCTCGGCGGCAAGCTCCTCTCCGGGGAGGTCGCCGGGGTCCGCACCGACCTGGGCGCGGAGTCGATGCTGGCCCGCAGACCCGAGGGCGTGGAACTGGCCCGGGCCGTGGGCCTGGGCGACGCGTTGCAACCCCCCGCCGTCGCGACCGCCGCCATCTGGACCCGCGGCGCCCTGCGCCCCATGCCGCGCGGTCACCTCATGGGCATCCCCGCCCGGCCCGGGGACCTGGCCGACGTGCTCTCGCCCGAGGGCGTGGAGCGCGCCCGCCGCGACGCCGACCTGCCGGGCCCCCTGCTGCCGGGCGCAGACGGAGCGGGAACCGACGACACGGGTGCCGTCGGCGGGTTCGGGGACATCGCCATCGGCCGACTCGTCGCCGAACGGATGGGCGACGAGGTCGTCGACCGTCTCGTGGAGCCCCTCCTCGGCGGCGTCTACGCCGGTGACGCCCGCGCCATCTCGCTGCGCGCCGCCCTACCGGCCCTGTACGAGGCGGCCCGTACCGCCCCCACCCTCGCCGACGCCGTCCGCACCGTCCTGACC
>NZ_VKHS01001282.1 GCF_014141525.1 Streptomyces calidiresistens | reverse complement strand
GGGGGTGGGGTTCCGCGTGGACCGCATGGGATCGGGGCGCCTTTCTCCGTGGGAGGGCCGGGCGCCCGTCGACCGGGGCCCGGGGCCCCGGGGCAGCGGCGCGCCCGTCCCGCCGAGCGTAGTGACGGCGGGACGGGCGGCGGTAGGGCGTGCGCCACGGCGCCGGGCCCCCGCCCCGGTGCCCCGGGGTTCAGCGGGAGAGCCCGCGGAACCGGCGCACGGCCCACGGCAGGAAGACCGCGGTGATCAGCAGCGGCCACACCACCGCCATCAGCAGGGAGTTCTGCTCGATCCACCCCTCCCCGTACGCCACCGGGTTGCCGAACAGTTCGCGCACCGCGTTGGCGGTGGCGGAGACCGGGTTCCAGGCCGCGATGGTCCCCAACCAGGTCGGCATGAGCTCCGGCGGGGTGAAGACGGAGGAGATCATCCCGAACGGGAAGGCCAGCGCGAACAGGTTCCCGGCGGCCTCCTGGTTGCGCACCACCAGGCCCAACAGCACCCCCACCCACACCAGGGCGAAGCGCAGCAGGAGCAACAGGCCCAGGGCCGCGGCGCCGGCGAGGAACCCGCCCTCGGCACGCCACCCGATCACCAGCGCGATGGCCACCAGGACCACCAGGTCCAGCCCCGCGTGCAGGACGTCCGAGACGCCCCGTCCGGTGACCACGGCGGAGGGGGCCATCGGCATGGAGCGGAACCGGTCGGTGATCCCGCGGTCGCGGTCCACCACCACGGCCATGGCGGTGTTCATGAACCCGAAGGCCATGGTCATCGTGAACATGCCGGGCATGGCGTAGGAGGTGTAGTCGACCCCCTCCGCCACCACCATGGCACTGCCGAAGACGTAGACGAAGAGCAGGACGGAAACGACCGGGAAGCCGAGCTGCCAGGCGATCAGCGAGGGCTGTTTCGCCAGGTGGCCGAGGTCGCGGCGGACGATGGTCCAGCAGTCCGCCAGGGCCCACCACAGCCGGCTCCCCGGGGCGGGGGGCGGCGG
>NZ_VKHS01001281.1 GCF_014141525.1 Streptomyces calidiresistens | reverse complement strand
CTTCCCCGCCCGGGCCCCGTCATCCCCCGGTGAATCACCTCCGACCGAATGAGAACGGTCACGTTTCGATCCGCTTGCGTTTCGCAGAGGGTGCCGGCTACGCTGCTCGTGCACGAGGGCGTTCCCCGCCGATCCGTGCCCGTCGCCCCGCGCGACGGGGACCGGCGGCGGAGCCCGCCCCATCCGTTCCGCACCCCTCGGGAGGCACGCGCCATGTCGGGAGAGTCCGCGGCCGTCGCGCCGCGCACCGCCGGTCGGGGCAAGCTCACCCCGCAACGGGAGCGGGAGCTGTACGAGGCGGTGCTGGAACTGCTCCGCGAGCGCGGTTACGACGCCCTCACCATGGACGCCGTCGCCGCCCGCACCCGGGCCAGCAAGGCCACCCTCTACCGTCAGTGGGGCACCAAGGCGCAGTTCGTCGTCGCGGCCCTGCGGCACAACAAGCGCACGACCCTCGCGGACATCGACACCGGAACCCTCCTCGGGGACATCCGGGAGATGGCCCGACGGGTCGCCGCCGACTCCGAGGAGAGCACCGGGCTGCTGCACGCCCTGCTCCACGCCGGTCAGCGCGACGCCGAACTGCTGCGCGCCGTCCGCGAGGTGCTGGTCGAGCCGGAGACCGACGTGCTGACCATCGCCCTGCACCGGGCGGAGGGACGCGGCGAGATCGCGCCCCGGGTCCCGGCCACCGACTACCTCGTGCACGCCTTCATGGGCGCCATCATGACCCGGCCGCTCTTCGAGGGCACCCACGCCGACGCCGAGTACCTCGACCGCTTCATCGACGCGGTCGTCATCCCGGCGCTCGGACTCCGGGTTCCCGACGGCCCCGATGACAGCCGGCGGAACGAGCCCGGGGGCCCCGACCCCGGCCGTTCCCGAACCGACGGGTCCGCTCCGGCCCCCCCGGAGGAACCCGCCGACCGCTGACCGGTCGGGGGCGGCCCCACCGCCCCGGACCGTCCGCCGGATCGACAACCGCCCCACCCCGCGCGCAC
>NZ_VKHS01001280.1 GCF_014141525.1 Streptomyces calidiresistens | reverse complement strand
GCCACTGGCATCGGTGGGGGAGCCACGGGGGGAGTGGGAGGACCGGCCGGCGGGCGGGCCGGATCACCGGCGCCGCCGGCCTCTCCGGGCTCCCCCGGTGTCAGGCGTTGCCGTCGGGCGATCTCCGCCATCAGGGGAGCGGGCAGCCAGGCGTCCGCCACTCGCAGCGAACCGTCGGGGCTCAGCCGTCGGCACGCCTCGACGATCCGGTCCGGTGAGGGGCGTCGTCCGGGGTCCTTGGCCAGGCAGGCCGCGATGGTCTCGCGCAGCGGGTCCGGCAGCGCGGTCAGGTCGGGAGCCTCCTGGACGATCCGGTACATCATCCCGTGTCCGGTGCCCTCCCCGAAGGGGTGGCCGGCGGTGGCGGCGTGGTGGGCGAGCAGGCCGAGGGCGAAGACGTCGGCGGCCGGCCCGGCGTCACGCCCCATCACCTGTTCGGGGGCCATGTAGGCGGGGGTGCCGATGCGGACCTCGGAGCCCGTGAGCGGGGTGGCGTCGGCGGCCCGGGCGATGCCGAAGTCGATGACCCGGGGGCCGTCGGCGGCGAGCAGGACGTTTCCCGGTTTGAGGTCCCGGTGCACGACCCCCGCCGTGTGGATGGAGTGGAGGGCTTCCGCCACGCCGGCGATCAGGAGGAGCAGGGAGGGCAGCGGCAGGGGGCCGGAGAGGCGGATTCCCTCGTTGAGGGGGACGCCCGGCACGTAGGCGGTGGCCAACCAGGGGACGGCCCCGTCGGTGCGACTGTCGACGACGGGGGCGGTGAAGACGCCCTGCACCCGTCGTGCGGCCCGGACCTCCGCCTCGAACCGGCGGCGGAACTCGGGATCGTCGGCGAATTCCGGGCGAACGACCTTCACCGCGACGGGTCGCCCGGCGGGGGTGTGGGAGAGGTATACGCCTCCCATGCCGCCGGATCCGATGCGGGCGCGCAGTTCGTAGCCGTCCACCCGGCGCGGGTCACCCGGTCCGAGGGGGCGGAACGGTCCCTGTGCTGGCGCTTATGC
>NZ_VKHS01000128.1 GCF_014141525.1 Streptomyces calidiresistens | reverse complement strand
ATCTACACTTGCAGCTTCGTCGGAAGCGACAGATGTGTATGAGAGACAGAACAGGGGCCGTGCGGTGTTCCGGGGGACCCTCCATCCGGGGCCGGGGCTCCGGTGCGATGGGGCCGGTGAGGCAGAGGCAGGGGGTGGTGCCGGAGTCGGCCCGATCGGGGTGACTCCTGCCTACGGGGTGCGCCGCGTCCGGCGGCGGGCACTCGCCGTGCCGGCGAGCCGGGCCACCACGGCGCTCACCACGAGCAGCAGCAGCCAGGGCAGAACCCGGGGTTCGGTCAACTCCGGGGCTGCCGAAGGCCTGAATGCCGCGTCCGCATTCACCACCACGGCGATGGCGACGATCCCGGCGGCGATCTGCGCGGTGGCGGCGAGCGGCCGGTGTCCGGCGGCCCGGGCGGCGAGAGCCAGTCCGACCGCGACGCCGCCGGCCGGCACCAGCGCCACCGCCGTACCGGCCGGGCCCTCCGCGCGCACCACGGCTTCGAGCACGAACGCCGCGAGAGCCGCACCGAGCGCCACCGCCACCGGCGCCAACCGGCGCCGAGCCTCCTGCCGCCAGGCTTCCCGGCGCGGCAGGTCCGGTCGCACGGCGGCGGCGACCACCCCGACGCCGAGCAGAACGGCCCCGGTCGCTGCCAGCAGGTCGACCGGCCACAACCCGGCCAGGCCGTCGGCTTCACGCGGTTCGGTGACCCGCGCCAGGGCGAGCACCGCGACCGGTGCGGCCCCGACCGCCGCCATCGCCCACCCGGCCCGTCCCCAACGGCCGACCACACCGGCCGGACCGACCAGCAGCAGCACCCCCGGCAGGAGGTGCCACCACCGTGAGGACACCAGAAGCACTCCGCCTCCCGCCGACACCGGAACGGCCATCAGCGTGATCACGGTCCGAACCACGGGCGACGGAGGAGACGAGGAGACAGAGGGGCCGGCCATGGGAGCTCCCGGGGACGAAAACAGGGACCGCCGACACCCAGCGCCGGTGGAAGGAGGAGAGGAGGGGCAAGAGCCCGGGGAAAGAGGCGGAAAGGGCGGGGCGGGTGCGTCGGGCCGGAGCCCGGCATCCCCGTCATCAACAGATGATGATCGAACGGCACCCGGGTGGGCCACCAGTTGGCGGATCACGTCCCGGCCACCCCTGTACACGCGCGTCGTGCCGATGGCCACCCCTTGGCCACCCCTGCCCCGATCGAGCCCCGGAGGAGAGGCGGAGTCGACTGGGCGCCAGGCCGATTCAACGAGAAAGGCCAGGTCAGAGGGTGTCTGACCTGGCCTTTCCGCGGAGCCGCCTAAGGGAATCGAACCCTTGACCTACGCATTACGAGACCAGGGGCGGTCATGCCGTTCCGTGACGAGCACTGCCGCAGGATGGCATCCTGCCTGTTCAGAGCGCCTCTGTCATGCTCATCCGGCACGGCTCGTGCCGCACCGTCCGGACGCGTCCGGCCACGCATTGGCCACGCGCGGGTGTGGCGATCCGCGCCCGACGCCCCTTTCCCACCGTTGTTGAGTCCACACAGCCGAGCAAAGTGCGGTGACGCGCGGCGGAGCCGTACGCGGTTGAACATGTTTAACGGCATGCCCCGTCTTCGAGGGGCACAGGTACTTGGGTCGGTCTCCTTTCGGGCAGGGATGGGCTGCCGCACCGGTCGGCTGAGCTGTGGTGGCAGCCACGGGGCCTTCCTGGTAGTCGGGTCGGAGTGGGTACCTCAGGTGAGCTGGGCGAGCTTGGCGCGGACGGTGGGTGAGGCGGCGCTTGCGAACGCCCGCCCCTCGTGGCCGTCGATCTCTTCTTCTTGAAGCGTCACCGGGTACTCCGTGCCGAGTTGGAAGGCCCAGCCGAAGTTCACGTGGTGGTGGGCTGGCTCCTTCTTCGACGGGTTCGCGTCGATGGTGTACACGTCGATGTCGAGGGGAACGTCCTCGTAGCCGGAAAGGGGGACGACGGCGTCGCGCAGGTACCGGTTGGCCGGTTCGTTGTGCCCGCCGTTAGGAACAGTTCGCATGCCTCAGGCCCTTGGCTGTCTCAGCGTACGGCGCTGCTGGCTCCGCACCCCCTGGTGTAGCGGCGTTAACCCTGGCGTCTCAGTCGGGGTCGAGAATTTTACTCTTCTGTGATCTCGATTTGCTGACTTGTCGCTCGCCGTAGACAGCTGTTGCTGCGGTCGGCGATCAAGGAACGCCCGGACAGCTGTGCGCATCGTGGACAGCAACAGGCGGACGGGAAGGGTCTCACCGCTCGGTCGCTGTCGGTGGTCGCCCGTAGAGTCATCGTGGGGCCAGCGTGGCCGCAACCTGACTGAGGGTGGAGAAGTTGGTATCGGGACGTGCGACTGATCCGGAAGAAGCGCGGCAGCTCATGCTTCGGAACGGGTGCGACCCGAAGGTGCCTTTCACCTCGAACAAGACGCCCTGGGAGAGCACCTGCATGAGGTGCCAGGGGGATATTGAACCGACGTACGACAGCATCTCCACGAAAGCCAAGCGGCACGGGGATGCTCCCCGCGGTTGTCGCCCGTGCGCCGACAAGGAGCGTGCAAAGAAGTTCAGGATCGATGAGAACGAACTGGCGAAGAGCGTCGCAGCCGCTAACATCGAGCCACTGGAGCCGTACGAGAAGAACTCCAAGGGGTGGGCGTGTCGTTGCCTCAACGTCGGTTGCCCACGCGAGGGCAAGCCGATCAAGGTACTCATGAAGGTGGTTCGGGCCGGCGGCATGGCCTGCCGTTTCTGCTCCAAGAAGGAGATCCACCCCGATGATGCGTTCAAGATGATGGTGGACTTGGGGCTGGTCGAGCCCAAGGTGCCCTACCCAGGCATCCACATACCGTGGCTCGGCGAATGCCTGCGGTGCCACAAGAATGTGACCCCTCGTCTGAACGACGTCCGAAACGGTCAAGGAGCGTGCAGACACTGCGCGCCTAACACTCCGCTAACCCCGGAGCAGGCATGGAACCGCGCCCTCTCCTACCGTGTTCTTCCCGATGATCTGCACGCATTCAAGAGCACGAATACCCCTTGGCCGGGGACGTGCATCGAGTGCGGGGCCGATGTGGAGCCCCGACTGGGCAACCTCTACCGGGGCCAGGGAGCCTGCAACTCCCAAAAATGCAAGCTCACCGGCTTCAAGGACGACGCGCCGGGCCTGATCTACCTCCTTCGCCGCTCGGGTCCGGAGATAGCGAAGATCGGCATCTGTGAGCACGCTCCGCACAATAAGCGTCTTGAGCGCCACATCAACAACGGCTGGGAAGTGGCGCAAACGCTAACTTTCCAGGTGGGACTCCATGCACGGCTACTCGAGTCGACCATCAAGAGGTTGTGGTTCAAGGACCGGGCCTGGGCGGACGGCCGGGCCCGCGGAGAGGCGTGGTCCGACGGCTACACCGAGACGGTGCTGCTCGATGACCCAGAGCGGACTGAACCGTGGACTTCGCTCACGACGCTGTCCCTGTGGGCCGACGTCCAGATCCAGGCCGAGCGGCTGGGCTTCGCCATGGATGAGCGGCGCGCTGAGGCCGAGGCCGAGGGAGGCGAGCAGCTGACCTGAGTGGGGCGAACTACGTAGCGTTCGGCTTGGGCGTACAGGTGAGCGACCCCTATGAGGGCAGGCCGCGCAGTTTGCGTAGTGGTCGAGGCGTCGTTCGTGGTCGCGGTTGAGGGAGCGTGAGCGGGCCAGCCAGCTCAGCGTGCGCTCCACCACCCACCTGCGGGCCAGTACGACAGACGCTGGCCTTGGTCCCGCAGCCGGCGCCAGGCCGTGGCTCCGGAGCAGCCCACGGTCTCGGCCGGGACGTCGCGCCCCAAGCGGCGGTCTGCATCGGGAGCGTCGATGTCGTGCCGGCGATGCCGACGCAGGCAAGGGAACGGATCTCGCCGGCGGCGCGGAGGCCGTCTGCCCGGCGGCGGAGCGAGGAGGGCACGGTGGGTCCTTCGACGCCGTCCGGCCGGCTGAAGCACCACATGATGCGGATCAAAAACGATCATGAAGGGCGAAGCGGGTGCGTCGCACCCTCTGCTGGCGCCACGGAGCATCCGGGATGTCTCCTGCACCCGGTCCAATCCTCCACAGATCGGCACACCGACGCTGCAACTGCGCGGCGCACCCCTCGTCTGCGATACGCACCGTCATCCCTGCTGACTGCGAGAAAGAGGCTTCACCGGCATACTCGTCATGCCCGCAGCGCAGCAGCAGGCACGGGAGTCGGGTGGAGCGATCGGGCAGATTGTCGGCGTGGCGTCGTGCGGCGAGGATGTCGGGGTGATCGAACGTGACCATGCGCCGAACGCCGGGACGGGATTGCTCGGAGCGAACTTCAGTCGTCGCAGCCGTCTGGAACCGACCGACGACCGGGCCGGGGCCGGGCGGTGGATTGCCATCGACGAGTCCGGCTACCACGGCGATCAGCTGCACGGCGGCGACCGCTACATGATCCTGGGCTCGGTGGCCATTGATGACGCCGATGCTGCCGCCATCGTGGACACCCTGCGTGTCGAGGGGGGGATCCAGAAGTCCGCGACAGAGCTGAAGTTCCAGAAGATGTTCGCTGGCCCGGCTGCGGGCCGGCGCCGTCACCTCCTGGGCGACCTGCTGGCACCCGATGGTCCGCTCCATGACCGCGCCTCGGTATACGTGATCGACAAGCACTACTTCGTCGCGGCCAAACTTGTCGACCTCCTGCTGGAGGAGCGGTTCAACGCCATGGGTATCGACATTGTCATGAACGGTGTTGCCCGGCAGTTCGCCCTGGACCTGGCCACCGAAGGCCCCTGGGCGATGGGCCGCGACGGCTTCGACCGACTCATCGCCACCGCCGTGGGCTTCTTCTCCAAGAAGAACCGTACGGGCGACCATGTCACCGTCGACGAGCTCTTCACCGTCGTCCAGCAGTGCCACGCCTACGCCCGTCGCCATAAAGCCCCCCAGGCGAAGAAGGCGGCACACGTCCTGGAGATGTTGCGCACAACCCGCCCGCAAGCCGAAGCCTTCGCCCGTGAGCGGCCGTCCGAAGCCGCACCGACCGGAGAGCACGGGTTGCTCGACGACTCCACCGATCCGCTGGTCACCGCCGTGCCGACGGTCATCCTCCACGCCTCGATCCGACACGGCGGCAAGCTCCAAATCCTCGCGGACGACCAACGGCTTCTGACCGACGACAAACTCGACGTCCTGGAACGCGGGGCGACAGCCGTGGGTCTGGTGCAAGGCCTGATCGAGCAGAGCCACCTTCAGAGCCTGGTCCGCGGCCGGTCGGTGGATCATCCCTCCCTCCAGCTTGCCGACCTGGTGGCAGGCGCCGGCCGGGCAGTTGCACGATGGCACGACGGCCAGGACGACCCTGCCGGACAGGACCTTCACCTAGGCACTGTCCGGCGGATCATGTGACCTTCTGATCGGTCGCTCGTTGGTTCGGGCATGGGTCGGGGGGATCTGACGAACCGCGAGTGGTCGTTACTGGAGCCGCATCTGCCACCTCGGGGTGGCCGGGGTGGCCGGTGGAACGACCACCGCATCGTGGTCAACGGCATCCTGTTCCGGATTCGGACCGGTGTCCCCTGGCGTGACCTGCCGGAACGTTACGGCTCGTGGAAGACCGTCTATGAACGACATCGCCGCTGGTCCGCGGACGGCACCTGGGACCGGATCCTGCACGCGGTTCAGGCCGAGGCCGACCTTGCAGGGCGGATCGACTGGTCGATGGTCGGCATCGACTCGACGTCCTGCCGGGCCCACCAGCACGCGGCTGGCGCACGCAAAGCCCGTCCGCGAATCCCGAAAAAAGGACGACGCCCCGGCACCACCGCCCCGACGAGGGACTCGGACGGTCCCGGGGCGGTTTGACCAGCAAGATCCACCTCGCCGGTGAAGGCGGCTGCCGCCCCATGGCCCTGCTGCTCACGCCGGGCCAGTGGGGCGACGCCCCGCAGATGGTCGAGGTCCTGGACCGGATCCGGGTTCCCCGGCCGCTGGGCGGACGGCCCCGGACCCGGCCGGACCACGTCAGCGGCGACAAGGCATACAGCTCCCGCCGAAACCGCCGCTACCTGCGAAGACGCCACATCCGGCACACGATCCCGGAACCGAAGGACCAGCGGGCCAACCGCCGCCGCAAAGGCAGAGGAGGCGGCAGGCCAGCCGGCTTCGACCGCGACCACTACCGGCGCCGCAACGAGGTCGAGCGGACCATCAACCGGCTCAAGAACTCCCGCGCGGTCGCGACCCGTTATGACAAACGGGCCTACGTCTTCCACGGCACCGTCACCGCCGCAGCGATCCGACTCTGGCTCCGCCAGTGATCCGCCGGACAGAACCTAGTAGTGGCGCCACTCGTGGACCCCAACGGCCTGCTCATGGATGAGAAGCCCGCCGATTTCACGCGAGTCGACACCACCCGCGCGAAGCGCCGCTGAACGCCGTGCTCTGCCGTAGAGTCACCTGCGGCTCGAGCACCGGATGGGACGCTGCCCGCCCGAGGTGTTGCGCCGTCGCTGCCCCTGCCGCCGCGCAGAGAGCTGATGCCCCGTGCCCGGACAGCAGTCGGCGAGCCCTTCCGCACGGCAAGAGGAATATGCGCGTGTCGCATGCGAGGGAGGTGAATTCTGGTGTAAGCAGGCGTGAGGCCCCGCGGCCGTAGACGTCCTGCGGGGGCAGGGATCGGGGTGGGGCTCGTGACAAAAAGCGCGTACGAGGAGCTGCAGACCGGCGGGTTGGGGCCAGCAACGTTCGAACTGCTGCGGAGGCTGGTTCACCAGGTGCGCCGTGGCACCGGTTTTCCGCCCCCGGAGGGGCACACGGTGTGGAGCGATGACGCGGCTTATGACGTGATTAGCGCGATGTTGTCCCAGGAAGGAGCGGGACAACGGTTCGTGACCGTCTGCTTCGCCCAGGCCGCCGACGAAGCCTCTCTGGAACGACTGTTTCTCACGTCGATCAAGAACTTCCTCATCGACGAGGCGAAGAAGACACCGCGAGGCAAGCTTCGGCGCCGTATCGCCCGGCTGATGGGCGAGAACGCGGCCTACCGCAAGCTCAAGGGGTCCCCGCCGCGCTGGGCACTGGCCGACCACGCCGAAGGAGCCGTATGGCAGGGAGATCTCGACGATCTCATCTCCCAGGCCGCACAGGTGAAAGGCGTCGGCATCACCCGCTGGAACCACTCCGGCCCCACACCCCAGCAGACCGTGCACGCCCTGATGGCCATCCTGCTGTCCGTGCTGCAGTACGCGCAAGGAGCGGTACGGGAGGAAGACCTCGCCAAGATTCTCGAGGCCCGGTTCGAGCTTCTGGCACCGGCCCGCATGACCCCTCTGTTCGCCGACGAAGGGACCGTCGCCTCCATCGTCGAGCAGCATGCAGCCACCACCACACCTGACCCGACCGGGGTCGAAGGGGTTGCCGAGGACATCTGGCAGCGCCTCTCACCCAACGAGCGTCTGCTGCTTCCTTACCTCGACAAGGACGCGCACCACGCGGCGCAACTACTTGGGACCCGGCAAGGTCATGCGGCGCTGGTCCTGTGCAACCTCAAGACAATGCTCCGTGATGCCCTCTCGGCTGACAGTGCCCCCCAGGTGGTCATGGCTGCCCTGTTGCGGCGCTGCAGCGAGGCTGCGTCGTGAACAGCCCCAGTTACGTCGTCTGGACCCAGTGAGAAGAGAATGCGCTGATGGACCACAGCCGAGGAGACGGGGGAGACGGCATGAGCTCTGGCCACACCACTGCCTACCAGAGGCTTCTAGCCGCCGCAGCGAACCTGAAAGTACCCGACGCCGTCCACCGAGTGGCCACCGCAGCACCCCAGGACCCCCGCCCCGGCCAGATCTGGCGCGCGATGTGGGAGGACACTATCGAGCTGCTGCTGATCACCGCGGCCGGTGACGACGACACCGCGCGCGTCGTGCCGGCCTCCTTCGAGCGGTATGCCGACGCCGACACCCTGCTTCTGCCCGCCCAGGCGACCACCCTGGAGCAGCCACTGGCCCTGTGGTGGGGCCTGGAGACCACCGTGCCGTGGTGTGTGCTGGACCGGCAGGTCAGCGAGCTGACAAGCCACCCCGACAACCTCACCTCCCGTGCGCTCGCCGACACAGTGACCGGCGCCCAGTGGGGGAGCCGTACCGTCTTGTCCTCAGCGGCAGGCGAGTACCGCGCCGTTCTCACCGGCCACTTCGAGGTCCTCAGCTCCGCATGGTGGGCCCCGCAAGGATCGGGAGGTCTCTCCGAGCTCCTTGGTGAGCATGGAATCACCGTCAAGCAGCTCGCGGCCGAACTGAAACTGCTACCCCCTCTGGCGCTGGACGTGTGGCGGGGCCAGCAGCCCCTCACCGCCGAACAGGCAGCCACGCTCGCCGCACTCCTCGGCCAGCCCGCCGCCCGCTTCCTCGACGCTAACCCCGCCCTGCCACCCGCCGTCGTCCACGAACTCAACCGGCCTCTGCGGCGCAGCCAGGTCAAGAAGCTCTCCGCCCAGTACGACGAGACCGAACACGCCGCCCGTCTGCGCGCCGCCTATGGCGTCTACACGCTCGCGGCACGCGACGACAACCGCACCCAGCCGAACTGGACCGCACGCACCGACCGCTACTTCGAACTCCTCCTGGACCAATAGAGAAGAGGGGGTACCCCCGAGTGGTCAACTACGTGCTCGCCGGCGCCGCCCGCACCCAGGCCGCCGCCATGATCACAGAACTCGAAACGGTCCGCCCCGGCGCCGTCAAACTCCTGGCACAAGGCGCCCTCGCGGAACTGCGGACCTGGCCCGAGCTCACCGTCAAAGACGTCCCCGAGAACGAGGCAGCCCAAGGCTGCAGCGTCGCCGGCGCGTACGACTACGGCCCCCCACCCCGGCTGTCCGTCGCCACCTCCAACAGCCACGCACGGCGGGACTTCACCGCCCTGCACGAACTCGGTCACCACCTGCAGAAGAACAGCTTCGACCTCATGGAGCCCTTCAGCAAGGAAGCCGACCGCGGCGTCCTCCTCGAAGACGCCGCCTGCGACGCGTTCGCCGCCCAGATCCTGCTCCCTGCACACCTCGTCGACCAGCACCTGGACGCCAAAGGGCCCACCGCCTCAGCGATCACCCTCCTGTGGGAGACGAGCAAAGCCTCCCGCATGGCCGTCTGCGTACGAGCGGCCCAGCACCTCCCCGCCCCCGGTCACGTTCTCCTCCTCGACTCTGTCGGACACCTCGCTTTCGCCGCATCCCACGGCCTGCCGCCCCTGCGGCGCGGCAGCTTCCAAGGCGACATCCCCGTCATCGACCGCGCCCTGGCCGGCCCCGGCCGCGTACAAGGACGGACTCAGGTCCGCTACCGCGACGGCATCCTCGGCCGCGAACTGCACACAGATACCGCCCCCATGGACGGCTACACCGTCGCCGTCCTCGTCACCGACTCCGCCCCCTGGCGCGCCTTCACCCCGCCCACCAC
>NZ_VKHS01001279.1 GCF_014141525.1 Streptomyces calidiresistens | reverse complement strand
CTCGACCCCGCCATCCTCCATCCCCGGACCACCCCGTGACCAACAACCTCGACACCGAACTGGGTCACCGAGTCACCGACCACATGCACACCCACTTCCCCGACACCCCCACCGGCGGCTGGGAAACCGCCCTCGACACCACCGACGGCACCGTCGCCCTCGTCTGGCGAGCCCGCGAATGGGGCTCCATGGCCGGCATCCGCGGCCGGATGCTCGACACCTGGCTCTCCTCCCTCCGGGAGGCCGGCTTCACCGCCGACACCCGCTTTGACATGGCGGTCTTCGGCCGCCCCGACGACCACACCCCCGACCACCCCCACTGGATCCACATCACCGCCCGGACCTCCCCGACCACACCCGACCGAACCCACCCGAGGAACCCGTGAACACTCCCAACACCGACGCCCCCGACACCGCACCGCGACCCCGGCCCCGCGTCGTCGGCCTGGACCTGTCGATCACCGCCACCGGCATCGCCCGCCCCGACGGCACCACCCACACCGTCCTCACCCGCACCAAGGACGGCGACCGCCGCCTCCTGACCATCCGGCACGCCGTCATGCTCCACGTCACCACCGACGACCGCCCCGTCGACCTCGCCGTCATCGAAGACCTCCCCACCCACGCCCGCGCCGCCGGCATCACCGGCCTGGTCCACGGCGCCATCCGCACTGCCCTCCTCGAAGCCGGCGTCCCCTACGCCCTGGTAACCCCCGCCACCCTCAAGGCCCTCGCCACCGGCAAAGGCAACGCCGACAAGACCGCCATGGCCATCGCCGCCTACAAACGCGCAGGCCAGGAGTTCACCGACGACAACGCCTGCGACGCCTGGTGGCTCCGCGCAGCCGGCCTGCACCACCTCGGCCACGGCGAATTCCCCCTCCCCGCCACTCACCTCGCCCGCCTCGACAAGGTCACCTGGCCGCCCGTCCGCGGCTTCCCCGCCTCCCGCTGACCCCGCCCGCCGGGGGCCCGGCGCGGCGAAGGGAACCACTCCCTTCGCCG
>NZ_VKHS01001278.1 GCF_014141525.1 Streptomyces calidiresistens | reverse complement strand
GTGTATAAGAGACAGGGGTCAGGGGCCGGCCGGGGCGAGGGCCCCGGCCACCACCGAGGCCGCCTCCGAGATCAGCGCGTTGTCCCACTCGGCGCCCTCGACGTCCCGGGAGGAGAGGACCGCCAGGACCACCGGGTCGCCCTCCGGCGGCCACACCACGGCGATGTCGTTGCGGGTGCCGTAACCGCCCGCGCCGCTCTTGTCGGCGACGGTCCAGTCCTCCGGCACCCCCGCCGCGACGAGTTCGGCGCCGGTGACGTTGGTGAGCATCCACTCGGTCAGCAGCTCCCGCTCGGGTTCCCCGAGCAGGTCCCCGAGGAGCAGGGCCCGCAGGTCGGCCGCGAGGGCGCGAGGGGTGCTGGTGTCCCGCTCGTCACCGGGCACCGCCTCGTTCAGCGCGGTCTCGTACCGGGTCATCACGGTCACGTCGTCACCCCACCCGCGCAGGATGTCGTTCAGGCCCTTCGGGCCGCCGAGCGCGTCGAACAGCAGGTTCCCGGCGGTGTTGTCGCTGTGGCGCACCGCCGCGTCGCACAGCTCGCGCAGGGTCATGCCGACCCCGGCGTGCTCCTCCGTGACGGGGGAGTACTCGACCAGGTCCTCCTCGGTGTAGGGGATCACCTCCTCGATTCCCCCGACGCCGTATTCGAGCAGCACGGCCCCGGCGGCCAGGGCCTTGAAGGTGGAGGCGTACGCGAACCGCTCGTCGGCCCGGTGGGCGATCTCCTCGCCGGTGCCGGTGTCCACCGCGTACACGCCGAGGCGGGCGTCGTACCGCTCCTCCAGTTCGGCGAAGGCCCGATCCGGGGACTCTTGAGCGGGCGCTGTGTCGGGCGCTGTGTCGGGCGCTGTGTCGGTTTCGGTGGAGGGCGGGGCGGGGGCCGACGGCACGGCCGGGGAGGCGGTCCCGGCGCCACAGGCGGCGAGCGGCACCAGGACGAGGGCGCCCAGCGCCCCCGCCACGGCTCGCCGCACCCGGCCGGCGGCCCCGGACCGGCGGCGGGCGGTGG
>NZ_VKHS01001277.1 GCF_014141525.1 Streptomyces calidiresistens | reverse complement strand
GCCGTGGTCCGCGCCCGCCGCGGCGCGCCGGCGGGCGGGGTGGCGGGAGGGAGCGGGCCGTCGGCCGTCACAGCCGGTCCCCGGTGAGGGCGGCGAAGACCTCGTCCAGCCCGGCCTCGCGGGTGTGCAGGGTTTCCACGACACCGGCACGCAGCAGGCCGGCCAGTTCCTCGGCGACCCCCGGGGCGGTGGTGTCCGCGATCCGTCGCACCCGTCGGGTGTCGCCGGCGCCCTCCGGGTCCCGGTACTCGACGATCACGCCGGGACGGCCGTGGCCCAGGCGGAAGCCGCGGGGGGTGTCCACGGCGGCGATCCGGCCGCCGGAGACGAAGGCCAGCCGGTCGCAGAGGCGGTCGGCGGTGTCCATGTCGTGGGTGGTCAGGACGACCGCGGCGCCCCGGTCGGCCTCGGCCCGGATCACCTCCCGCAGTCGGGCCGCCCGCACCGGGTCCTGCCCGGAGGTGGGCTCGTCCAGCAGCAGCAGGCGGGGGCGGTTGATCAGGGCCCGGGCCAGCTCCAGTCGCATCCGCATCCCCTTGGAGAAGGTCGCGACGCGGTGGTCCGCGCGATCGGCGAGGTCCACCTGGGCGAGCAGTTCGAGCGGGTCGGCGGTGGGGACCCGGTGGAGGGCGGCGAAGGCGGTCAGGTTGCGGCGGGCGGTGAGCCGCAGGCGGGCGGCGGGGAGCTCGAAGGCGACCCCGACGTGGTCGAAGTAGTCGTGGCCCCACTCCCCCAGCGGGGTGCCGAGGACGGTGACGGTTCCGGCGGCGGGGCGGATCAGGCGGGCGAGAACCGCCTGGACGGTGGACTTCCCGGCACCGGAGGGGCCGAGGAGGCCGAGCACCTCGCCGGGGCGCACGGTGAAGGAGATGTCCTCGACCGCCGGGGTGTCGGCGCCCGGGTGAACGACCCGGAGGCCGGTGACCTCCACGGTGGGCCCCGGGGAGCCGTCGGTCCCCGGCGCGACGGGGGCGCGGCGCCCGGGGGTCCCTCCGGGGGGCTCCCCCGGAGG
>NZ_VKHS01001276.1 GCF_014141525.1 Streptomyces calidiresistens | reverse complement strand
GGGCCGTGGCGCGGGGGCGGAGCCACCGGCGGGCCGCCGTGCGCAGGCGGTCGGCGACGGCGTCGAGGGGACTCACGGGCGCCATGCTGCCAATGACGCCCCGAATGACGGGGTAACGCGCCTTTTCCCGCTGTGTCTACCACTATAGGTTCATGCGGTTTTTCGTACGTTATGAGAGGTCGTATTCGGGGGAGGCGGAAGAGCAGATGTTCCCGACCCCCGCGTGACGCCTCCCGGTGTCACGCGTTCCCCGAACTTCCCGCCTTATCCGTCCCCCGAGCGGGGACGCGCCCCCACCGACACGTCGGCGGGGGAACACGAGACCACACCGGACGGAGCGGATGGCCAAGCACCCCACCCCCACAGCCGGGACCCCGGACGGTCGAACGGACCGACCCACTGCCGCCGCCGGCACCCGACCCCGGGCCGGCACACGTCGCGGCGGTCGTACCGCCACCCCCACCCACGAACCCGGCGAACCGGCCGGACGGCCACGGCGCCGGACCCGCCGGCACCCCGCCGGGGGCACCGCGGCCCCCGGGGACCCGACCGCCGCGCCGGACCCCGGAGAGGCCCCGGACGCGTCGGACGCCCCCGGGGACGCCGACGCGCCCGGGGACGGAACCCCCGTCGCGGAACGACCCCGCACCGACACCGCCGAGGCCCCGGCGGACGCCGGGACCGACGCCGAGGCCCCGGGGACGGGAGCGAGCGGGGACACCACGGAGCCGACCGGCGGGACGGGGACGGAGGCCGGAACGGACACCGGCACCGCCCCGGACGCCGACACCACGACGACGGACCCCGACCCCGGGGACACCCCGGACGCGACCGCCCCGGAGACCACCGGGACCGGTGACGCCGCCGGGACCGCCGACGCCCCGGAGGCCGCCGACGCCGGGGACGGGGGCACCTCCGACGCCGACACCCCCGACCGCACCCCGCCGGGGGCGACGGACGAGGAGTCCCGGCCCGCCCGCGCGCAGGAACCGGCGGACGACGACACCACCCC
>NZ_VKHS01001275.1 GCF_014141525.1 Streptomyces calidiresistens | reverse complement strand
ACAGGTGGATGGTGGGGCGGGCGCGTGCGGGTGGCGGAGAGCCGGGCCGCGGTCAGCCGTACCAGGCCGTCGAGTGCCACGGCCGCCCGTCGTCGCCGGGGCACCACTGCGCGTCGGTGGACGGCGGCGTAGCCGTCCTCCTCGACGGCCCGCAGGATGCCGCCGTAGAGGATGAAGGCGGTGCGGATGCAGGGCCGGGCGACGGGGTCGAGCATGGGGATGCCGGGGGCGGCGGCGCGGTAGACGGAGCGGGTGAGGTCGGCGGCGGCGCGCAGGGCCGCGGTGATGCGGCGGTCGCGGCGGCCGGTGGCGCGGCTCCACAGCAGCAGGGAACGATCGGCGCCGTGGGCCGCGAGGAGGTCGGCGGGCAGGTAGACGCGTCCGCGGTCCAGGTCCTCCCCCACGTCACGGATGAAGTTGGTGAGCTGGAACGCCTCGCCGAGGGCGGCGGCGTGGGGGGCGGCCCGGTCGCGGGGGACGACGGTGCCGAGGATCGGGAGCATCTGCAGGCCGATGACCGCGGCGGAGCCGTGCATGTAGGCGCGCAGGTGCTCGTAGGTGGGGTAGTCGGTGACCTCGAGATCGCTGGTCATGGAGGTCATGAAGTCGGTGAAGTGGCGGTGGTCGATGTCGTGGACGGCGGCGGTGTGGGCCAGCGCGCGGACGACGGGCTCGGGACTGTTCCCGGTGCGCAGTCCCTCGGCGAGGTGGTGGTTGAGATCGGCCAGCAGGGCGCGGCGGCGCTCCGGCGGGGTGTCGCTCTCCAGGTCGTCGACGATGTCGTCGGCCCAGCGGGCGAAGCCGTAGAGGGCGTGGACGGCGGGGCGGCGTTCGACGGGGAGCAGCCGGGTGGCGAGGAAGTAGGTCTTGCCGTGGCGGGCGTTGAGCCGTCGACAGTGGGTGTACGCCTCGCGCAGGGCGGGGTCGGTGATGCCGGCCGCGTCGAGTTCCCGGGTGGTCACGCGGTGGCCTCCGGGGTGGAGGTCTCGGCGGGACGGCGGGTGTCCCGGGGGCGG
>NZ_VKHS01001274.1 GCF_014141525.1 Streptomyces calidiresistens | reverse complement strand
TCGGAAATGGGTATAAGAGCCCGCGCCCGGGCCGGGAGGCGGGGCACCGGCTCGGGGCGGCCCGCCTCCCGGCACGGGCGGACGGGGGATCGACCCCCGCTCCGCCGCGGGCGGGGCCGCCGGCCGGGCCGGGGCGGAGCCGGGCCGGGTCGGCGCGGAACTCGACGGCCGGTTCCTGCTGCTGGAGCGCCTGGGAACCGGCGGCATGGGAACGGTGTGGCGCGCCCGGGACACGGTGCTGGAACGCGAGGTCGCGATCAAGGAGGTGCGCCCGCCGGAGGGTGCCCTCGACGCCCCCGGCGCCGCGCGGCTGCGGGAGCGGGTCCTGCGGGAGGCCAGGGCCCTGGCCCGGATCGCCCACCCGAACGTGGTGACGGTGCACCACATCGTCGACCGGGGTCCCTTTCCGTGGATCGTCATGGAACTGCTGCCCGGCCGCACCCTGCGGGACCGGATCGCCGAGGGGCCGGTCCCGGTCCCCGAGGCGGTCCGCCACGGCCTGGGGGTCCTGGCGGCGCTGCGCGCGGCGCACGCGGCGGGAATCCTGCACCGCGACGTCAAGCCCGCCAACGTGCTGCTGCGCCCGGACGGCTCGGCCGTGCTCACCGACTTCGGCATCGCCGCCGTCCACGACGGCCCGGCCCTGACGGTGGACGGGCAGCTCATCGGCTCCCCGGAGTACATGGCCCCCGAACGGGTGCGCGGCGGCGCGGACCTGCCGGCCGGGGACCTGTGGTCGCTGGGGACGCTGCTGTACGAGCTGGTGGAGAACCGCTCGCCGATGCGACGCGGCACGCTCACGGCGACGCTGCTGGCGGTGGTGGAGGACCCCGTCCCGCCCCCGACCCGGGCCGGGCCCCTGGCCCCCGTGCTGGCCGACCTGCTGGTGAGGGACCCGGCCGCGCGCCCGGACGCGGAGCGGGTCGCGGAGGCCCTGCGACGCGCCGAGGAGGGGACCGGGGCGGAGACGTCCACCGGGACGACACCGCGGTTGCCCCCCGCCCCGGTCGCCCCCGGGG
>NZ_VKHS01001273.1 GCF_014141525.1 Streptomyces calidiresistens | reverse complement strand
GGGTGCGGGTGGACACGGAGGGCCTCCCCAAGAGAAGGATCGTTCGTTTTGCGTGGGAACCACGTTCCTCCGCCGGTGCCGACTTGTCAAGAATGAACGTTCGTTTTACGGTGGGCGGCATGGCACGCGTTTCCCGGGAACACCTCGACGCCCGCCGCCGTCAGATCCTGGACGGCGCCACCGCCTGTTTCGCCCGGGGAGGCTTCCACGGCACCTCGATGCAGCACATCCTCACCGAGACGGGCCTGTCCGCCGGCGCGGTCTACCGGTACTTCCGGAGCAAGGACGACATGATCGCCGCGATCCTCGAGGAGGTCGTGGGCACGGTCGGGGCGGCCTTCGCCGAGATCGCCGAGGAGGAGCACCCCCCGGAGCCCGGCGAGGTGGTGGCGGGGGTCTTCCTGCGCACCCGTCGTCTGTTGGAGGCGCGCGGCATACCGCTCGCGCTGGTGATGGAGGCCTGGTCGGAGGTCGCGCGCACCCCCCGGTTGCGCGAACTCCTCGTCGAGCGGGTGACGCAGGTGATCGGTGCCTGGGAGCGGATCATCGACCGGTACCGGGCCGCCGGGCGGCTCCCCGCCGACGTGCGTCCCGACCGGCTGGCCCGGGCCCTGATCGGCTGCGCCCACGGCCTGCTGCTCCAGGGCGCGCTGTTCGGGCCGCCGATCGACGATCCGGAGGAGGGCGCGGCCGTGCTGCGGGAGGGGATCGCGGCGCTGGTCGCGATGACCCCGGCACCGGAGCCCACCCCGGACGGGGACGGCACCGGCTGACGCCTACCCTCCTCCTCGGCGCCCCCCGGCCTCCCCTCGGCGGACCCGTCGGGGTGCCCCGGGGGACGGGCGCGGGCCGGGATGCCCACGGGATCGCGCCGGGAGCCCGGAAGGCCCGGCGGGGGCGCGGCGTGAAGGGGACGGCCGGTTGCCGCCCCCGGGGGCCGTCAGTCGCCGGCGGCGTCCGTGCCAGGAGTGCCCGGGGTGCCCGGGGTGCCCGGGACGTCCCGGACACCCTCCCCGCCC
>NZ_VKHS01001272.1 GCF_014141525.1 Streptomyces calidiresistens | reverse complement strand
GGGTGGTGGGGGTCGAGTCGGTGGAGGGTGCAGACCAGGTCGGAAGTCCAGCCGGCCGGGTGGTGTTGGTGGACCTCCCGGATGGGGTGGATCAGGCCGGTCGTCTCGTCGAGGAGGCGCGCTCCGGGTGCGACACCGGGGGTGTCGGGGGGGAGGAGCGCGATGGTGTCCCGCACGGTGCGGGGGGTGCCGGTGACCGGGTCGTCGGTACGGCGGTTGGTTTCAACGATTTCGGCCGGGACTCCGACGGCGGCCGGTTCCTCACCGCCGGCGGCGCCGGTGAACGGATCCACCGCGGCGGCGGTGAGGACGGTGACGACGGTGTTGGCCTGCACCCGGGGTCAGCCCTTCGACTCATCGGGCTTTGTGCGGCGGGTGCTCTGGCGGGGGGTGCGGGGAGCCGGCGGCTTCGCCTGCTCGTCCTTCTCGCCGGCGGTGCCGCCCTCGGTGGTCTTGTCTTCGCCGGCGCGGCGGGCGAGCTCGGCCTGGACGCGGGCCTCGACGAGGGCGTCGAGGTCAGGGCCGTGGTGCCCGCCGGCAGCAGGGACCAGGCCGTCGGTGCGCTGCCACTTCGCGGACCGGTCCAGGGAGCCGACGATGCGGGCCTGCTTGGCCTGGAGCTTCTTCGTGGTCTTCTCGTCACCGCCCTCCAGCTCGTGGGGGGCGGTGACGGACACGACGCGGTCGGTCGGGCGTCCGCCGCGGTGCAGGCGGTAGGTGATCGGCATCAGAGGTCTCCGAATGAGCTGAGGTGGATGCTGTCGTCGATGTGGAGGAGGCGTTCGGGCATGTAGCCCTCCGCGTCGATGTGGCCGATGTGGTCGGCGCCGACGGCGTCGCGGATGATCTGCTGCTCCTCCTCCGTCGCGTAGGGGCTCGCGCCCCCCTCGGGGACTTTCCAGCGGAACGCTGAGTCGGTGCCCTGCTCGGCCAGGCGGTGGGGGTTCTCGAAGGCGCGGCGCCACATCTCCCACAGCACCGGGGTGATGGCGGGGGGGACGGTGGTGGCGGTGTCGAGGT
>NZ_VKHS01001271.1 GCF_014141525.1 Streptomyces calidiresistens | reverse complement strand
CCCGGGCCCCCCGATGCCCCGGGCACCGACGACACCGGGGAGCCCCCCGCCGGAGCCCTGCGCGCCCTGCTGCCCGTCCTGGCCGGCCACCGCCGCATGATGGCCCGCACCTTCCTGGCCGCCCTGCTCGGCCAGGCCTCCCTCGTCGCCCTCCTCACCGTCGCGGCGTGGGCGGTCGGCGCCGCCGTCCTCACCGCGACCCCGCCCCCCGCCGCCGTCGTGGCGGTGCTCGTCGCCCTGGTCGCGGTGCGGGCCCTGACCACCTGGTGGGAGATGGACCTCTCCCACGACCTGGCCTACCGGGTGCTCGCGGAACTGCGGGTCCGGGTCTTCGACGGTGCGGCCCGGGGCGCTCCCGCCCGTACCGGTCGCCGGCACAGCGGGGACCTCGCCGGAACGGCGCTGGGCGACGTCGAGGCGCTGGAGTTCTTCTACGCGCACACCACGGCCCGCGTTCCGGCGGGCGCCGTGGTGACGGCGGTCGGCGGCGCGGTCCTGGCGGTGCTGGAACCGTGGCTGCTGCCGGTCGTGCTCGCCGCCGGCGCGGCGCTGCTGCTCGTCCCGGTGCTGGAGCGCCGGGCCCGGGCCGCACGCGGCGCCCGCACCCGCCGGGCCGCCGCCCGGTTGTCCGCCGAGACCGTGGACACCGTGGACGGCCTGCCCGAGTTGCTGGCCTTCGGCGGCCTGGAGGAACGCCGGCGGAGCCTGGCCCGGCGAGGCCGGGAGGTGGGGGCCGCGCAGCGCGCGGAGGCATCCCTGGACGCCGGGACGGCGGTCGCCCGCGACCTGCCGGTCATCCTCGGGGTCCTCGGCGTGGTGGCGGTGGCCGCCGTGTCCGCGGCGGACGGCCGGCTCTCCGGGGCGATGGTGCCGGCCGCGGTCGTGCTGGCCCTGGGCATCCTGGGCCCCGTGGCCGAGACCGCGGAGGCGCTGGGTCGGGCGGTCGGCCTGCGCGGGGCCGCCGCCCGGGTCGGGGAGGCCATCCGCACCCCGGCCGGCGCGCCGCCCCCCGCCCACCCGGT
>NZ_VKHS01001270.1 GCF_014141525.1 Streptomyces calidiresistens | reverse complement strand
GGAGGGACGGGGTCCGGGCCGCCGGCGGGCCGGGGGCCCGGACCCCGGAAGGGGTCAGTACCGCAGGTCGCGCAGGTAGGAGTAGCCCACCCGGGCGGTGTGCAGGGGGGACACCTCCGGGTTGTCGTTCTCGACGATGTACTCCCGGGGCGAGTGGGCGCGGAAGATCCGGGGGAAGTCGATGATCCCGGTGCCGAGGTCGGCGGTGGCGCCGTTGGCGGCGGCCCGGTCCTTGACGTGGAACTGGAGGACCCGCTGGGGGGCGTCGCGGATGACGTCGATGGCGAAGCCCTCCGGGTCGGGCTCGCCGAGCTGGATGGCGGCGGTGACCACCCAGTAGAGGTCGATCTCCAGGTGGACCAGGCGGGGGTCGCACTCGGAGGTGAGCACATCCCACGGGGTGACGCCGCCGCCGAGGTCGGTGGTCCACTCGTGGGCGTGGTTGTGGTAGCCGTAGCGCAGTCCGGCGGCACGGGCCGCCTCGGCCTCCCGGTTGATCTGTTCGGCCCACGCCTGCCACCGGGCCCGGTCGGCGGAGGCGAGGTAGGGGACGACGAGGTGGGACCGGCCGAGCGTGACGGCGTCGGCGATCTTCGTCTCGAGCGCGGCGGGGCCGCTGCTCAGGCCCTCGTGGGCGGAGGTGGCGGCCAGTCCGATGTCGTCGAGGAGGGCGCGCACGTCGGAGGCGGAGCGTCCGGAGAGTCCGGCCAACTCGACGCGCCGGTAGCCGATCCCGGCCAGTTCCCGCAGCACGGGTTCGAAGTTCGCCCCGCCGAGGACGGAGCGCAGGGTGTAGAGCTGGATGCCGATCAGGCCGGGCGGCACCACGGGGCGACCGGTGGGGCGGCCGGCGGCGTGCGCGAGGGGGGCTGCCGCGCCGGCGGCGAGTGCCCCGGCGCCGGCGAGGCCGGCCAGGGCCCCGCGCAGCAGTTTCCGGCGGGAGGTTCCGCGGTGGGCGAGGGAGTGGTCGAGGGCTCCTCGGCCGTCGAATCCGTAACACATGGCGGCTCCTGGGGAGGGGTG
>NZ_VKHS01000127.1 GCF_014141525.1 Streptomyces calidiresistens | reverse complement strand
GGGGCCGCCCCGGGATCACCCGCCGACCACCCCGGCCCCGGGGCGGAACGGCCGCCGGACATTCCCCGCGAGGCGCCCCCCGAGCCGTTGGGCACCCCCCTCGAACCCACCGGCCACCCCGGGGTCGACGCGCTGCTGGAACGGCTGCGGGAGGTGGACCGCCTGGCCGTGACCGCCCACCCGGCGGTGTACGAAGATGTTCACCGCGGCCTCGACGGGATCCTGGCCGCGCTCGACCGACCCGCCGGTCCCCGGCCGCCGGGTGCCCCCACCGACCCCGGGAGCTGAACGATCCGTGGCAGCAGCCACCCGTCCCCGTCTCAGCCGTCTCGACGCGGAACTGGTCCGCCGTCGCCTGGCCCGCTCCCGCGAGCACGCCCGCTCGCTCATCGCGGCCGGGCGGGTCCGGGTGGACGGCGCCCCCGCGACCAAACCCGCGACCCGGGTGGCCGTCAGCGCCGCCCTGGTGGTCCGGGAGGACGCGGACGAGCCCGACTACGTCTCGCGCGGGGGGCACAAGCTCGCCGGGGCCCTGGCCGTCTTCGGGCCCCGGGGGCTCGTGGTGGCCGGTCGCCGGGCCCTGGACGCGGGGGCGTCCACCGGCGGCTTCACGGACGTCCTGCTGCGGGCCGGGGCGGCCCGGGTGCTGGCGGTGGACGTCGGTTACGGACAGCTCGCCTGGTCCCTGCGCGCCGATGAGCGGGTCGAGGTCCACGACCGGACCAACGTGCGGGAACTGACCCCGGAGACCATCGGCGGGGAACCGGTGGACCTGATCACCGGGGACCTGTCGTTCATCCCGTTGGGGCTGGTGCTGCCGGCTCTGGTCGGGTGCGCGGCCCCCGACGCCGACCTGCTGCTGATGGTCAAGCCGCAGTTCGAGGTGGGGCGGGAGCGCCTGGGCAGCGGTGGTGTGGTCCGCGACCACTCCCTGCGCGCCGAGGCGGTCCTCGGTGTCGCCCGCCGGGCGTGGGAGCTGGGGTGGGGCACCGTCGGGGTGACCGCCAGCCCGCTCCCGGGCCCCTCCGGCAACGTCGAGTACTTTCTGTGGTTGCGGGCCGGGGCACCCGGGCCGGACCCGACCGAAGTCGAGCGAGCCGTGACGGAGGGCCCCCGGTGAGCATCAGCGACGAGCGACCCGACGGAGCACGGCACGCCGGACGGGACGTCCCGGATCCCGCCGGCGCCGTGCCGGTGGCGGGGGGAACGGCGGATCGCACGGTCCTGCTCCTCGCCCACACCGGCCGGCCGGCCGCCATCCGCAGCGCCGAACTGGTGGTGCGCGGGCTGCTCGCGCACGGCATGGGGGTGCGGGTGCTGGTGGAGGAGGCCGAGGACCTCCCGCTGCCCGCCGAGGTGGCGCGGGTGGAGAACGGCCCGGGGGTCGCCGAGGGGTGCGAACTGCTGGTGGTCCTCGGCGGCGACGGCACCCTGCTGCGCGGCGCGGAGTTCTCCCGCGCCTCGGGGGTGCCCATGCTCGGGGTGAACCTGGGCCGGGTGGGGTTCCTCGCCGAGGCCGAGCGCGACGACCTCGACCAGGTCGTGGACCGGGTGGTGCGTCGCGACTACGCGGTCGAGGAGCGGATGACCCTCGACGTGGTGGTCTACAACGACGGCACGGCCTGCGTCCCGGTGCACGTGGACTGGGCGCTGAACGAGGCGTCGGTGGAGAAGGCCTCGCGCGAACGCCTGCTGGAGGTCGTCACCGAGGTGGACGGGCGGCCGGTGTCCCGTTTCGGCTGCGACGGCGTGGTCTGCGCCACCCCCACCGGTTCCACCGCCTACGCCTTCTCCGCCGGTGGACCGGTGGTGTGGCCGGAGGTGGAGGCCCTGCTGATGGTGCCGATCAGCGCCCACGCGCTGTTCGCCAAGCCCCTGGTCACCGCCCCGCACTCGGTGCTGGCGGTGGAGGTGCAGCCGAACACCCCGCACGGTGTGCTGTGGTGCGACGGTCGGCGCAGCGTGGAGCTGCCGGCCGGGGCCCGGGTGGAGGTGCGCCGGGGAGCGGTGCCGGTGCGTCTGGCCCGGTTGCACCGCGCCCCCTTCACCGACCGACTGGTGGCCAAGTTCGCCCTCCCGGTGGCCGGTTGGCGGGGAAGCCCGCGCTGAGCGCGGCTCCGGCGCGCCGGTGGCCGACCGGCGCGCCGGGTGACCGCGGCCGGCGGCCGTTCAGTTGGCCCACCAGATCGCGGCGTTGAGGGCGCCGGCGTAGCCCACCCACAGCAGATAGGGCACCAGCAGCCCGGCCGCCATCCGGTGGATCCGGGCGAACAGCACCATCGTCACCACGATCGCCCCGAACAGCAGCACGATGTCCACGAGGGCGAGACCGTACTCCTCGGCACCGAAGAACAACGGTGTCCAGGCCAGGTTGAGGGCCAATTGGACGCCCCACCACACCAGCGCGGCGCGCGCCGAGCCACCCGCCCGGCGCCACACCAGCCACGCCGAGACGCCGATCAGCCCGTAGAGCACGGTCCACACCGGTCCGAACAGCCAGGAGGGCGGGGCCCACGCCGGTCGGTCCAGCGCACCGTACACCTCGTCCGCCTCGGCACTCGCCAGCGAGCCGACGGCGGCCACGAGGTAGCACAGGCCCACGAACACCACCAGCGAGGGCCAGGAGCGCCACCGGGGCGGTCCGGTGCGGGTCTCCGGCGTTCCGGCTGTCGTCATGTCGGTCGTCCGTTCTCCCCGGGGCGGGGATCGTCGGCGGGGGGACCGGGGTCCCTCCCGGCGCGGCTGCTCAGAAGCCGAAGCGGCGGGGGGCGTGCTGCACGCTGATCCAGTGGTCGGTGGTGAACTCGGCCAGTGCCCAGTCGCCGCCGAAGCGCCCCACGCCGGAGTCCTTCTCGCCGCCGAAGGCGGTGTTCGCCTGGTCGTTCACCGTCTGGTCGTTGACGTGGGTCATCCCCGCGTCCACCCGCAGCGCGAACCGCGTGCCCCGCTCGGCGTCGCCGCTGAACACCGCGCTGGACAGGCCGTAGTCGGTGTCGTTGGCCAGTTCCAGGGCGTGCTCCTCGTCCCGGGCCCGCAGGATCGTGGCCACCGGCCCGAAGACCTCCTCCACCGCGCTCGGGGCGTCCGGCTCGGCGAGCAGGACGTGCGGGGGCAGCGACAACCCGGCGGGTCCGCCGGGGTCACCGCCGAGCAGCAGCTTCGCGCCGCTCCCCACCGACCTGTCCACGATGTCGCGCACCCCCTCCAGCTGACTCGTGTTGATCAGGGGACCGATCCGGGTCTCGGGGTCCGAGGGGTCCCCGGTGCGCAGGTCGCGCACCTGCTCGACGAACAGGTCCACGAACTCGTCGTGCCGGGAGTCGTCCACGATGATCCGGTTGGTGCGGATGCAGATCTGTCCCTGGTGGAAGAAGGAACCGAAGACCGCCGCCTCGACGGCGCGCGGGAGGTCCGCGTCGTCCAGCACCACCAACGGGGCGTTGCCGCCCAATTCCAGGGCGAGCTTCTTCAGGCCCGCCTTCCGGGCGATGCCCGACCCCACGGGGGTCGAGCCGGTGAAGGAGACCAGTCGGGGGATCGGGTGTTCCACCAGCGGGTCGCCGACCTCGCTTCCCGGCGCCACGACCACGCTCAGCAGCCCCGCCGGAAGGCCCGCCTCCTCCAGCAGCCGGGCGGGCAGGAGCCCTCCGGTGACGGGGGTGTCGCCGGCCGGTTTGAGGATCACCGCGTTGCCCAGCGCCAGCGCCGGGGCCAGCGAGCGGCAGCTCAGGTGGAGCGGCCAGTTCCACGGACTGATCACCAGCACCACGCCCAGCGGCTTGCGGTACACCCGGCTCTCCTTGCCGGGGATGTCGGCGGGCAGGATGCGTCCCGCCATCCGGTGGGGGAGCGAGGCGGCCTCGGTGAAGTCGGCGACGGTGGCCGCCCACTCCGCCTTCGCCTTGGCGACGGTGCTGCCGCTCTCGCGCACCAGCCAGCGGACGATCTCGTCGCGGCGGCGGTGCAGCACCTCCACCATGCGGCTCATCACCGCCGCCCGTTCACGGGGCAGCCGTCCGGCCCACTCGCGTTGCGCCGGGCGGGCGGCCTCCAGGGCCTCCTCGGCGTCGTCCATGGTCGCCTGTGGGATCTCCAGGAGCGTTTCCCCCGACCACGGATCCAGGTCGGGGCGCGCGGTGTCGCCGCTCCCGGTGCGACGGGTACCGGCGAGGGGGAGGGTCGTGAAGTCCTCGTACGGTGCCGGTGTGTCGGTCATGGAACATCCCTTCGACGGGCGTGGATCGGGACGGGGCGGCCGGTGCCGGCGCGTGAACGGGTGCCGGTCGACGGGCGGGGTACCCGACCGATCGGGAGCTGCGGGCCGAACCCGGCCGGCCGGTGACCATCCCTACCCGAACTCTCCGGGACATATCGTCATCATTCACATCAATGGCGGGTATCCCGGTCCGGACCCCTCGTTCGGGCGCGGTCGGCCGGACACGGGTCACGGGACGGGGGCCACCGGGGCGCGCGGGGCCGATCCCCGCTCCCCCCGGGATTCCCGGCACACCGGTCGGGGGCGCGCGTCGCGCCCGGGGACCCGGACCTCGTATGGTCGTACCCGTGTTGGAGGAGATGCGGATCAAGGACCTCGGCGTGATCGACGACGCCGTGGTCGAGCTGTCCACCGGCTTCACCGCCGTGACCGGTGAGACGGGGGCGGGCAAGACCATGGTTGTCACCAGCCTCGGCCTGCTGCTCGGCGGTCGGGCCGACGCCGGCCTGGTACGGGTCGGTGCCGCCGGAGCCCTGGTCGAGGGGCGGATCGCCCTGCCCGCCGACGCCCCCGCCGCCCGACGGGCCGCCGACGCCGGTGCCGAACTGGACGAGGGCGCGCTCCTGGTCAGCCGCACCGTCTCCGCCGAGGGCAGGTCCAGGGCCCACCTGGGCGGACGAACGGTTCCCGCCGCCCTCCTCGCCGAACTGGGCGAGGAGTTGGTGGCCGTTCACGGCCAGACCGACCAGCAGGGCCTGTTGCGCCCCGCCCGGCAGCGCGAGGCACTGGACCGGTACGCGGGGGAGGCGGTCACCGCCCCGCTCGAGGCCTACCGGCACACCTATCGACGGCTGCGCGAGATCTCCGGTCACCTCGCCGAACTGACCGAGCGGGCCCGTGAACGCGCCCGCGAGGCCGACCTGCTGCGCCTCGGACTGGAGGAGATCGCCGCCGCCGAGCCCCGACCGGGGGAGGACATCGAACTGGACGCCGAGGCGGCCCGCCTGGGACACGCCGACGCCCTGGCCACCGCCTCCACCACCGCCCACGGCGTCCTGGCGGGGGACCCGGCCGACCCCGAGGGCGTGGACGCGGTGACGATGGTCGCCGAGGCGCACCGCGCGCTGGAGGCGGTCCGGGCCCACGACCCCGCGCTGGGCGGCCTGGCCGACCGGCTCGGCGAGGTGGGCATCCTGCTGGGCGACATCGCCCAGGACCTCGCCGGGTACGCCGACGGTCTCGACGCCGACCCCCTGCGCCTGGCGGCCGTGGAGGAGCGGCGGGCCGTGCTGGGCCGGCTCACCCGCAAGTACGGTGAGGATCTCGACGCGGTGCTCGCCTGGGCCGAGGCGGGGACGAGTCGACTCGCCGAGTTGGAGGGCGACGACGAGCGGATCGACCGGCTGGGCGCCGAGCGCGAGGAACTCCGCCGCGACCTCGCCCACCTGGCGCACACCCTCACCGCCGCCCGGGCCGAGGCCGCCAAGCGGTTCGCGGAGGCGGTCACCGACGAACTCACCCAACTCGCCATGCCGCACGCCCGGGTGATGGTGGAACTGCGTCCCCTGGAGGCCGTGGAGGGGGAGGAGAGCGTCGATCTCGACGGCCGGGTGGTGGGATGCGGCCCGCACGGCGCCGACGAGGTGGAGTTGCTGCTGGCCCCGCACCCCGGTGCCCGTCCCCGCCCCATCGCCAAGGGGGCCTCCGGCGGTGAACTCTCCCGGGTGATGCTGGCCATCGAGGTGGTCTTCGCCGGTACCGCCCCGGTGCCCACCTATCTCTTCGACGAGGTGGACGCGGGCATCGGCGGCCGGGCCGCCGTGGAGGTGGGACGCCGTCTGGCCCGACTGGCCGACACCGCCCAGGTGGTGGTGGTCACCCATCTGCCCCAGGTCGCCGCGTTCGCCGACCGTCACCTGGTGGTGGAGAAGACCCACGACGGTTCGGTCACCCGCAGCGGCGTGGTGCCGGTGCACGGGGAGGGCCGGATCCGGGAACTCTCCCGCATGTTGGCGGGACAGGAGGACTCGGAGTCGGCACGGGCCCACGCCGAGGAACTGCTCGCCACCGCGGCCCGGTTGGCCTCCGAACGGCGGGGCGACCACGAGCGCTGAACGACCGTCCGCCGGGGAGGGGGCCCGTGACCCCGCGTCGACCCACCGGTAATTCGCCGGGGTGACGGACGGTTGTCGGTGCCGGCCGGCATGCTGGACCCCGGACGACGCACCGACCGACGCGCCACGGTTCGGTGCGGGGCGGGGAATCCCCGCTCCTCCCGTCCGTTCCGGGTCGGTGCGCGGGGCGCCCCGTTCCGCTCCTCCTTCCCGGCCCGCACCCCCGGCGTTCCCGCACCCCTCGCATCCACCGAGGAGCTCCCGACGTGATGGCAACAGCCGGTGGTGGCCTGCGGCCGGACCACGGGGCGCGCGTTCCGCCCGCCCCGGCTCCCCCGCGCCGCCCCCGCACGGGCGTCCTCCACCTGCTCGGCGCGGGGGAGGGACATCTCGCGCCCCGGGTGAGGGCGCTCGCCGGGGCACTGCCCGCCCGGGGGATCCGTGCCACCGTCTGCGCGCCGGCGGAGCTCGTGGAGCGCTGCGGATTGACCGGCCTGGTGGCGCTGGGAGCCGAGGTCGTCCCCCTGCCGCACGGCTCCCTCAGTCGGTGGGTGGCCGAGGTCCGGGCCCGGTCCGCGGAGGTCGACGTGGTGCACGCCCACGGTCCGGCGGGCGGGCTGCCCGCCGTTCCCGCCGCCCTGCGCCGTCGGCTTCCCCTCGTGGTGGGCTGGCCCGCTCGGCCGGTCGGGGACCACCCCGACACCTCCTCGCCGGGAGGGCGCGTCCGGGCCGGGATGCGTCGCGTGGTCGAACGGCGGGTGGCCGGGGCGGCGACCGTCGTCCTGGCCGAGACACCCGAACTGCTGGACCACGCCCGTCGGCACGGCGCCAGGGACGCCCGACTCGCCCCCGCCCCGCTGCCGCGCCCTCCGGCGCTGCCGCGGCCCGACGCCCGCGCCGCCGCGGAGGAGCGGGCCGTCGCCCGGGTGCTCGCGGTCTACGACGAGTTCGCCCGGTCCCGCGGCGCGCGACCCGTCGGCGGTGTCGACCTTTTCCGTCCGTGATCCGCCGATCGGGTGATCCGGGCGCGGACCGCCGGAGGGCGTCCCGCACCGGTGCGGAACGCCCTCCGGCGTGCGGTCCGGGCCCGGTCCCGGAGCGTTTCCTCAGCCGCCGTAGGCGCCGGAGGCCGTCAGCCGGAGGGCCGTGTCGATCAACGGGACGTGGCTGAACGCCTGGGGGAAGTTCCCGACCTGCCGCTGGAGGCGGGAGTCCCACTCCTCGGCCAGCAGCCCGAGGTCGTTGCGCAGGGCCAACAGCCGTTCGAACAGCTTCCGTGCCTCGTCCACCCGGCCGATCATCGCCAGGTCGTCCGCCATCCAGAACGAGCAGGCCAGGAAGGCGCCCTCGTCACCGACCAGGCCGTCCACGCCCTCCTCGTCCCCGGAGGTGGGGTACCGCAGGATGAAGCCGTCCGGCGTGGACAGCTCGCGCTGAATGGCCTCCACGGTGCCGATGACCCGCTTGTCGTCCGGGGGCAGGAACCCCATCTGCGGGATGAGCAGCAGCGAGGCGTCCAGCTCCCTCGAACCGTAGGACTGGGTGAAGGTGTTCCGCTCGGCGTCGTAGCCGTGCTCGCACACCGCCCGGTGGATCTCGTCGCGCAGCACCCGCCACCGGTCCAGCGGGCCGTCCACCTCGCCGGACTCGATCAGCTTCACCGCCCGGTCCACCGCCACCCACGCCATCACCTTGGAGTGCACGAAGTGCCGGCGCGGACCGCGGACCTCCCAGATGCCCTCGTCGGGCTCGTTCCAGTGGTCCTCCAGGTACGCGATGAGCTTGAGCAGCAGCAGGTTCGCGTGGTCGTTGCGGGCCAGACCGGTCATGTGCGCCAGGTGCAGGGCCTCGGTCACCTCGCCGTACACGTCCAGCTGGAGCTGGCCGGCCGCGCCGTTGCCGATCCGCACCGGGGCGGAGTTCTCGTACCCCGGCAGCCACTCCAGTTCGGTCTCGCCCAGCTCCCGCTCACCCGCGATGCCGTACATGATCTGGAGGTTCTGCGGGTCGCCCGCCACGGCCCGCAGCAGCCACTCCCGCCACGCCCGGGCCTCCTCGCGGTAGCCGGTGCGCAGCAGCGAGGAAAGGGTGATGGCGGCGTCGCGCAGCCAGGTGAAGCGGTAGTCCCAGTTGCGGGACCCGCCGATCTCCTCGGGCAGCGAGGTGGTCGGAGCCGCCACGATGCCGCCGGTGGGGCCGTAGGTGAGGGCCTTGAGGGTGATCAGGGAGCGCACCACGGCCTCCCGGTAGGGGCCGTGGTAGGTGCAGTGCGTCACCCACTCGCGCCAGAACTCCTCGGTGGCCGCCAGGGCCTCCTCGGGCTCGGGCAGCGGGGGCGCCTCGCGGTGCGAGGGCTCCCAGCTGATGGTGAGCGCCACCCGGTCACCGGGGGCGACGGTGAAGTCGGAGTAGGTGGTCAGGTCCTCGCCGTAGGTCTCGGCGGTGGTGTCCAGCCACACGGAGTCGGGACCGGCGACGGCCACGGTCCGCTCACCGACCCGGTGCACCCACGGCACCACCCAGCCGTAGGAGAAGCGCATGCGCAGCGCCGAGCGCATCGGCACCCGACCGCTGAGACCCTCGACGATGCGGATCAGCTGGGGAGCCCCGTCCCGCGGCGGCATGAAATCCGTCACCCGGACGGTGCCGCGCGGGGTGTCCCACTCGGACTCCAGGATCAGCGAGTCGCCCTTGTAGCGGCGGCGGGTGGCGCGGGCGGGCTCCTCGCCGTTGCCCTGCGCGGGACCGATCCGCCAGAAGCCGTGTTCCTCGGTGCCCAACAGGCCGGCGAAGACGGCATGGGAATCGAATCGGGGCAGGCACAGCCAGTCGACGGAGCCGTCCCGGCCCACGAGTGCGGCGGTCTGCGTGTCGCCGATCAATCCGTAGTCCTCGATGCGCCCTGCCACCTGCGTCTCCCACTCTGTGCCGTTCACCCACCCGGGGCGTCTCCCGCGTTCTGCCCGCGAGCGTCCGTGCAGAATACGCCGCGGGCATGTGTTCCGCGTCCACGTCGTCGCGAAGCGGTACGACGGGAGCGATGAGGCCGATCCGGGCCGTCCTCCACCGTCGCATCCCTGTTCGCCCCGTCCCGCCCCTGTCTCTTATAAACATCTGACCGTGATGA
>NZ_VKHS01001269.1 GCF_014141525.1 Streptomyces calidiresistens | reverse complement strand
GGGGAGGGCCCGGGGAACTCGGGGGTCACGACCGGCCTCCCGGGTCCCGGCGGGTGTCGGGGCCGGCTCCGGGGCCGTCGGCGGCACCGTCGGCCAGCGCCCTGAGCAGCCGTTCGGCGGCCTCCGGCTTCAGCGAACCGTGGGCCAGCGCCCGGTCGGCGGTGGTGCGGGCCATCGCCAGGTATCCGGGGAGCGCGTCGGGGGCGTGCGCGCCCAGCTCCGCGACGTGGGCCGCCACCGTGCCCGCGTCACCGCGCGCCACCGGCCCGGTCAGCGCGGCGTCCCCCGAGCGCAGCGCGTTGTCCAGGGCCGCCCCCAGCAGCGGGCCGAGCATCCGGTCGGGCGCCGCGACGCCGGCGGTCCGCAGCAGTTCCAGGGCCTGGGCCACCAGGGTCACCAGGTGGTTGGCGCCCAGGGCGAGCGCCGCGTGGTAGAGGGGGCGGGCGGACTCCTCGATCCACTCCGGCTCCCCGCCCATCTCGATCACCAGCGCCTCGGCGGCCGGCCGCAGCTCCGGCGGCGCGGTCACCCCGAAGGAGCAGCCGGCGAGCCGCTGCACGTCCACCGGGGTCCCGGTGAAGGTCATCACCGGGTGCAGGGCCAGGGGCAGCGCGCCGGCGGCGCGGGCCGGGTCGAGCACCGCCGTGCCGTGGCGTCCCGAGGTGTGCGCGAGCAGGTGGCCGGGGCGGATCGCGCCGGTGCGCGCCAGCCCGGAGACCAGTTCCGGGAGCACGTCGTCGGGCACGGTCAGCAGCACCAGCTCGGACCGGGCCAGGACCTCGGCGGGGTCGGTGCGCGGCACCCCGGGCAACAATGCCTCGGCGCGCCGCCGGGACGCCTCGGAGACGCCCGAGAAGGCGACCGGTCGGTGCCCGGCCAGGGCGAGGGATGCGGCCAGCGCCGGTCCGACCCGGCCCGCGCCGACCACGCCGACGGACAGCCGGGCGGGCCGGTCACCGGCGCGCCGTGCGTCCCCGGACGGGGCGACGGCTGTCTCTTATGCACATCTTACGCTGCCCACGAA
>NZ_VKHS01001268.1 GCF_014141525.1 Streptomyces calidiresistens | reverse complement strand
CCCCCACCGACGGCCGGCCTCCCGGACCCCCGCCTGCGGGACACCTCGCTGCCCGAACCCGGCTCCGTCCCCGTCCACTGCTCCGGTTGCGGCCGGGGGGTCCTGGACGCCCGGGGCCGCTGCGACGAGTGCGGCTGGTCCCGTCCCACCGACCGCGACCACGTGGAGCGGGCGGTGTGCGGGGTGGCCGGCGTCAGCGACCAGGGGCTGCGGCACCACCGCAACGAGGACGCCTTCCGCGTCTCCGCGACCGCCCTGCCCGACGGCACCCCGGTGGCCATCGCCGTGGTCTGCGACGGCGTTTCCTCCTCCTCCCGCCCGCACGAGGCGTCGGCGACGGCCGCCGGCGTCGCCGACGAGGTCCTGCTGGCGACCCTGCCCCGGGGCGTGCCGGGCCGGGAGGCGATGCACGGTGCCCTGTTGTCCGCCGCCCGGGCCGTGAACGAACTGGCGGAACGGGAGCCCGAGCCCATCGGCCGGAACGCCCCGGCCTGCACCATCGTCGGCGCCGTGTCGGTGGGCGGCGAGCTGACGGTGGGCTGGGTCGGCGACAGCCGCGCCTACTGGGTGCCGATGGACGGCCGGGGACGCCCCATCCGCCTCACCGAGGACGACTCCTGGGCCGCGCAGATGGTCCGGGCCGGCCTCCTCGGCGAGGAGGAGGCGATGGCCGACCGCCGGGCCCACGCCATCACCGCCTGGTTGGGCGCCGACAACCCGCGCGTGGAACCGCACACCGCGAGCTTCGCCCCCGACCGCCCCGGCGTGGTGGTGGTGTGCACCGACGGCCTGTGGAACTACGCGGACCCGGCCGACCGGATGGCGGCGGTGGTCCCCCCGCAGGCCCGGACGGCGCCGCTGACCGGCGCCCGCCAGTTGGTGCGCTACGCGCTGGACAGCGGCGGCCACGACAACGTCACGGTCGCGGTCATCCCGCTGCCGCTGGAGGCCCCGGCCCCGCCGCCACCCCCGGCGGCGGCGTCCCGACCGGTCGACCCCCCGGCCCCGACCGTCGAGCGCACCC
>NZ_VKHS01001267.1 GCF_014141525.1 Streptomyces calidiresistens | reverse complement strand
GGGTGGAGGTGCCGTCCTCGGGGCCGATGCGGGGCCGGGGGCGCCTCTTCCTTCGGGGTCAGGGAAGGGTGGTCGGGTTTTCCGTTCCGGGGTCGCGGGGACCCTGGTCCAAGCGGTAGGGCGGGTGGACGTCCGTCATCAGGGCGACGTAGGCCACGACTCTCAGCACCCACCGATTGAGGCCGATGATCAGATCGAACAGGCCTCGGGGGTAGGTGGCGGTGAAGGCGACGGCGATGATCGCGAAGAAGGCGAGCAGGGTGATGAGGCCGGGCGGGGAGGCTTGTTCCCGACCGCTCGGCGGGGCCGTGAGGATGCCCACCACGAGGTAGTGGGGAATGGCCAGCAGCCACCACTTGACCAGCACCAGGCCGCGGGAGAGCCGCTCGGGGTACACCACGGTCAGACGGGCGGGGTAGTCGGGCCTCTCCCCCAGGGAGAAGGGGGGATATCGGTCGGTCGCGAACGCGTTGGCTCCGTAGTAGGAGACCCTCCAGCTCCATCTCAGGACGCCGAGGTTGAAGTCGAACAGGGGGCGGGGGTAGCGGGTGGTGAACAGAACGGCGAAGAAGGCGATCACGGTCACCACGACGAAGGCGACCCACAGGAGGGCCAGCAGCAGGTAGTGCGGTATCAGGAGGAGCCACTTGACGAGCCACAGCCAGCGGGAGAGCGGTTCGTCGGGGTCTGCCTCCACCCGCACGGGGGACACAGGGGGGATTCTCGTCGCTTCCTGCATGGTGTTCGACTCCTGCCGACGGGGGGCACCGGTGGGGCTTCGTGGAAGGGGTGACGGCCTCGAGCGGCTCGTTCCCTCCGGGTACCGGTGCCGGACTTCACGTTCCCGGTCGCAGGCGGACCGGGTCGTTTCCGGGTGTCCCTTTCGCGGCGGGTGAAACGGGGGGCGGCCGCGGGGAACGGCGGACCGGGCCCGGCAGCGCCGTGGGAGGGCTTCCCCGCGGTGGAATGCGGGGGTGGGGACGGGGAACCCCCGGAAGCGGGCCTCGGTGCACGGGTTCCCGGGG
>NZ_VKHS01001266.1 GCF_014141525.1 Streptomyces calidiresistens | reverse complement strand
CACCCGACCCGATCGCCCCGTCCTCCGCCCCCGTCCCGGAACCCGCTCGTGACCACTTGCTCGTCCCTCTCCGTCCTCCGGAAGGAACCGCTCGCCGGCACCGCGGCCGTCGCGCGGACCTGGGTGCTGTTCGAACAACCCGGCCCCTGGGGGCCCCGGGCCCTCACCGACGGCCGACTGGACCCCGCCACCGGCGCCCTCCTGGAGTCGTGGACCGCGTACGGCGTGCGGACGGCGCTGATCCGCTCCCCCGGCCGTCACGCCGACCGGGGGAGGAACGGCCCGCGCCGCGCCTTCCTCGCCCACACCCTCCCCGGCCGTGCCCGGGTGCTGACCGCCGTGCTCGACTCCGACGGAGGTGCCGAGTACCTGGCCGGCCTGGCTCCGGAGGCACTGGCCGCGGGGGAGTTCGAGGCGGCCGGGGCGCGGGCCCGCGCGGAGGGCGGGCCCTGGGAGACCTACCGGGGCGACCCGCTGGTGCTGGTGTGCACCAACGGCCGCCGGGATCGCTGCTGCGCCGTGCTCGGCCGTCCGCTGGCCACCGAGGCCGCGGCGGGCGGCGGCGCGGCGGTCTGGGAGGTGACACACCTCGGCGGTCACCGCTTCTCCCCCACCCTGCTGGTCCTCCCGCACGGCTACGCCTACGGCCGGATGACGGGACCCGCGGTGAAGGCCGTGGTGGAGGCGGTGCGCGACGGCCGAGTGGTGACCGAGGGCTGCCGGGGGCGGTCCGCCTGGGACCCGCTCGGGCAGGCCGCCGAGCTGGCCGTGCGCGGCACCACCGGTGAGCGCGGCGCCGACGCGCTGGAGGTCTTCGCCCTCGCCCCGGAGCCCGGGGAGTCGGACGACCCCTCCACCGGGGCCGTGGGGGAACCGGCGGAACCGTGGGTCGGGGTGCGGCGCAGGGACGGCACGGCGGCCTGGCGGGTGCGGGTGGAGCGGGGCGCGACGGTGCCTCCCCTCCCGGCGAGCTGTGGGGCACGGGCGCTGCCGCAGGCCCGGGTGCTGGCCACCGGGGTGGAACCC
>NZ_VKHS01001265.1 GCF_014141525.1 Streptomyces calidiresistens | reverse complement strand
GGCGTCGGCCGGCAGGGGGCGGGCGTCGGGGCGCTCGGCGATCTCGGGTCGGGCGTCGATCAGCTCCAGGACGCGCTCCACGCCGGCGCGGGCCTGCTGGCCCATGGTGAGGATGATGGTGAGCATCCGCACCGGCCCGACCAGCATCGCCAGGTAGGTGGAGAAGGCGACGAAGGTGCCCAGGGTGATGTCGCCGCGCACGGCGAGCCAACCGCCGACGGCGAGCATCGCGACCTGGCCGAGGGAGGGCACCACCTGCAGGGCGGGGGTGTAGCGGGCGTTGAGCCGGACGGTGCGCATCCGGCCGGCGAACAGCCGCAGGCTCGCCGCGCGCAGCTTGCCGGCCTCCTGTTCCTCCTGGCCGAAGCCCTTGACGACCCGGACGCCGCCGACCGCGCCGTCCACGACGCCGGCGACCTCGCCGGCCCGGCCCTGGGCCCACCAGGTGGCGGGGAACAGCCGCAGCCTGCTGCGGCGGGCGATCCACCACAGGGCCGGGGCCACGGCGAGGGCGATCAGGGTCAGGACCGGGGAGAGCGCGACCATGACGACCAGCGAGACCAGGAACAGCATGAAGTTCCCGATGGTCATCGGCAGCATGAACAGCAGGCCCTGGATGAGCTGGAGGTCGCTGGTGGCGCGGCCGACGACCTGGCCGGTGCTCAGTTCGTCCTGTCGGCGCCCGTCGAGCCGCATGATCGAGGCGAACATGGCGGTGCGCAGGTCGTGCTGGACGTCGAGGCCGAGCCGGCCGCCGTAGTAGCGGCGCAGGAAGGTGAGGACGTAGACGACGCCGGCGGCGGCGAGGAGCAGGGCGATCCAGCCGGCGAGGCCCGGGCCGTCGCCGACGATCACGTCGTCGATGATCACCTTGATGATCAGCGGGAGGAGGGCCATGACGCCCATGCCGGCGAGGGAGGAGATCAGGGAGATCAGGACGTTCCGCCGGTGGACCCAGCAGTAGCCGGACAGTCGGCGGATCCAGCCGGGGGCGGGGTCCGGGTCGTCGGGGCCGTCGGTGTCGGGG
>NZ_VKHS01001264.1 GCF_014141525.1 Streptomyces calidiresistens | reverse complement strand
CTCCCGCACCTGGCCGCCGCCCTCCCCGATCGGCTGCCGCAACTCGCCCTCGGCCTCACCCTCCTGGCGCTCGTGGTCGCCGTCGCGGGGATCCAGGTGTGGGCCGCCGGACGCGCCCGACGCCGGGCCCTGGTGCGCCGCCTCTCCGGTCCCGCCCCGGAACCCGGTGACGCCGTTCCCCTGTCGGCCCTCCCCGGCCGCACCCCGCACGGCCGCCGGCCCCGGTTCCCCGCCCTGGACCGCCGACTCCACGACACCCGGGCCGGCCGTGCCCTCCGGCTGCGACTGGCCGCCGGCGGCCTGGACATCGGCCCCGCCGAGTACGTGGTCTACGCGCTGATCGGCGTGGTCGCCCTGTGGCTGATCGGCGGCGCCCTCCTGTCCCCCTTCTTCGGCCCGATCTTCGCCCTGATCGGCCTCTGGGCCGCCAACGCCTTCCTGGAGTGGCAGCGCACCCGCCGCAACGAGCGCTTCATCGCCCAACTCCCGGAACTCTCCCGCCTCATCGCCAACGGCACCGCCGCCGGACTGGCCCTGCGCACCGCCCTGTCCATGGCCGCCGAGGAGATGGAGGACCCCGCCGGCGCCGAACTCGCCGTCGTCGCCAACCAACTCGCCGTCGGTCGCCCCCTGGAGGAGGCCCTGGGCGAACTCGGCGAACGCCTGCCCTCGCGCGAGCTGAACGTCCTGGTCACCACGCTGACCCTCGCCAACCGGGCCGGTGGCGCCATCGTCGACTCCCTGCGGAACCTCACCCAAACCCTGGAGGAGCGCAAGGAGACCCGGCGCGAGGTCCGCACCATGCTGGCCGAGGTCAACGCCACCGCCGTCACCGTCCCCACCATCGGCCTCGGCGCGCTGCTGCTGATCAACACCATGGCCGACGGGGCCATGGACCGCATCACCGACAGCGGCATCGGCCGCCTCGTCCTGCTGATCGCGCTCGGCCTCTACCTGCTCGGCTTCGTCGTGATCCGCCGCCTGGGACGCATCGACATCTGACGGCCGCCGCCACACCCCGTCCGCCC
>NZ_VKHS01001263.1 GCF_014141525.1 Streptomyces calidiresistens | reverse complement strand
CCCGTCGCCCCGGCCCGCCCGGGCCGCTCGCGGGGTGGCGGGTCGCCGTCACCGGGGCGAGCGGGTTCTGCGGGGGACACGTGGCCCGGGCGGCGGCCGACGCCGGGGCGGAGGTGCTGTGCCTCTCCCGGCGGCCGGGACCGGTCGGCCGGCACGTGCCCTGGGACGCCTCGCGGGACCGCCCCGACCTCGCCGGCGCCGACCTCGTCGTGCACTGCGCGGCCGAGGTGGGGGACGCGCCGGCCGGGTCCCCGGCGGAGGCGCGGATGGTGGAGGTGAACGTCACCGGGACCGAGCGCCTGTTGGAGGCCGCGGGCGCCGCCTCCGGCACCCCGCCGGTGCTGGTGTGGATGAGCAGCGCGAGCGTCTACGACCCCCGTCCCGACCGCTCCCGGGTCACCGAGGACCACCCCGTGGCCTCGGGGCACCTGAACGCCTACGGCCGCACCAAGGCGGCGGGGGAGCGCCTGGCGCTGGACGCCGGGGCGGTGGTGCTGCGTCCCCGCGCGGTGTACGGGGAGGGGGACCCGCACCTGTGGCCCCGGCTGCGCTCCCGGGTGCGGGCGGGCCGACTCCTGCTGCCCGGCCCGGACGTGCCGCTGAGCCTGACGGCGGTCGGCAACCTCGCCGACGCCTGCCTGGCGGCCCGGGAGTGGCCGGCGGGGGCGTACAACGTGGCCGACGCCGAGCCGTACCGCAGGGACGCGGCGATCCGGTACGTCCTGGCCGCGCACGGGGTGCGGGCCCGGATCCACCGGGTGCCGCTGCCCGTGGCCGGGGCGGCGGCGCGGCTGGCGGAGGCGGTCGGGCGCCACCGGCCGGACCGTGCCCCGGAACTCTCCCGGTACGCGGTGGACCAGCTCGCCCGGCCCGTCGTCCTGGAGATCGGTCGGGCGCTGGCGACGGGGTGGCGGCCCCGGCGGGGGCTGACGGACGAGACGTTCGGTCGCACCGCCGCGCCCCCGCGCGCTCCGGGGAGCGCGCGGGGGCGCGGGAGGTGATCACGTGCCCTGTCTCTTATACTCATC
>NZ_VKHS01001262.1 GCF_014141525.1 Streptomyces calidiresistens | reverse complement strand
CCGATCCCACCGCCGCGCTCGCCGAGGTCGCCTCCCGTGCCGCGTCCCGCCCCGTTCTCTACGGCGAGCCACCGGTCGGTCCGGAACTGGCCCTGGTGGCCCGGGATTCGTTGCGCGCCGACGGGGTCCCCGAGGGACCGCTCGTGGTGACCTCCGGAGCCCTGGACGCCATCGAACGCGTCCTGCTCACCCGACTCCGTCCCGGGGACCCGGTGGCCGTCGAGGACCCGGGGTGGGGCGGCCTGCTGGACCTGCTCTCCACCCTGGGGCTGCGGCCCGTCCCCGTGGCCGTGGACGACGAGGGGCCGCTGCCCGAGGCGCTGGAACACGCCCTCACCTCGGGGGTGCGGGCCTGCGTGATCACCGCCCGGGCCCAGAACCCCACCGGCGCCGCCGTATCGGCCACCAGGGCGGCCGCCCTGCGCCCCCTGCTGGCGGCCTTCCCCGAAACGCTGCTGATCGAGGACGACCACGGACACGGCATCGTCTCCGCGCCCCTCAACCCCCTGGGCGGCCTCGGTGCCCACTGGGCCCTGGTGCGTTCGGTGGCCAAGTCCCTCGGCCCGGATCTGCGGGTCGCCGTCCTGACCGGCGACCCGGACACGGTGGGAGGCGTGGCCGCGCGGATCGGGGCGGGACCCGGGTGGGTCAGCCGCATCCTCCAGGACACCGTGGCCCTGCTGTGGCCGGGGTGCGCGCGCCCGGACGGCCCGGCCCCCGTCTCCTACGACACCCGGCGCGACCTGCTCCGCGACGCGCTGGCGGCCCGGGGTGTCACCGCGCACGGCCGCACCGGCCCCAACCTGTGGATCCCGGTTCCGGACGAGACCGCCGCCGTCGCCGGGATGCTCGCCGCCGGATGGGCGGTGGCCCCCGGAAGTCGGTACCGCCTGGAGAGCGGACCGGGCATCCGCCTGACCGTCTCGACCCTCGCCGCCGAGGAGATGGACCGGGTCGCCGACGATCTCGCCGCCGTCCTCGCCCCGGCCCCCGGCACCCGGTCCATCTCCTCGGCGGCGAGGGTCGAGAC
>NZ_VKHS01001261.1 GCF_014141525.1 Streptomyces calidiresistens | reverse complement strand
GTGCCGTACGTCGCGTAGGGCGCGACCCGCACCGGCCCCCCGAGGGCGGCGCAGGCGTAGTGCACCGCCGGTACCTCCTCCACCCGACGCTTCTCCCGGCGCCTCCCCCAGCGAGATCGTGCCGTGGTTGGCCAGCAGACAGGCGGTGCGGTCCCGCAGCGCCACCACCGCGCCCCCGGCCAACCGCTCGGTGCCGTACGTCGCGTAGGGCGCGACCCGCACCGGCCCCCCGAGGGCGGCGCAGGCGTAGTGCACCGCCGGTACCTCCTCCACCAGCGTCGAGACGGCGGTGGCGTGCACGGCGTGGGTGTGCACCACGGCCCGCGCCTCCGGCCGCGCCCGGTACACCGCCAGGTGCAGGGGGAGTTCGCTGCTGGGCACCGGCCCCGCGGGGACACCGGGCTCCCCCGAGCTCCCGCCCGGCGGCCGGCCGCGGAGATCCACGACGGCCAACCCGGTGGGGTCCAGCCGCTCGTAGGGCACCCCGCTGGGGGTGATCACGACGGTGTCCCCGACCCGTGCCGAGACGTTGCCGGAGGTGCCCACCACCAGACCGTCCGCCACCGTGCGGCGCGCGGTGGCCACCACCGCCCACCGCACCGACTCCGGTACGGCGCCGTCCGGTCCCCCGAGCCGTTCCTCCACGCCCGCTCCTCTCCCCGTCGGGCCCGGCGGGGCCGACCCCTCCCCGGGTACGCCGCAGCGTAATCCCCCACGGCGTGTGGGGTCGGGCACACCGGCGCGTCGCAGGTCAGCGGGGAGTTGACGGGCGGAATCACGGCATGGTGCACTCATCGCTGCCCACGCGGCGACAGGAGAGGAAGCCGGTGCGAATCCGGCGCGGTCCCGCCACTGTCACCGGGGAGCGCTCCCCCATCGAGGGGCCACGGTCCGTCGCCGGATCGGAAGGCCGGGGGTGCGCGGATCCGGGAGCCAGGAGACTCTCGTCGCCGTTCACGTCGACCCGGGGCGCGGACCCCGAGGGAGGACACCCCGTCATGACCGGCGCCGGCCCGCCCGCCCCCGTACC
>NZ_VKHS01001260.1 GCF_014141525.1 Streptomyces calidiresistens | reverse complement strand
AGACAGGGAAACGCGTCCGACCAACGCGCAGCACGACGAAGCCACCCCCGGCCGAGCCGGAAATGACTATGGGCCGGGTGAATTGAAGCGGGTCGGGGGCTCGGAACATGTTCCTCGGACACGCAGGACGAGATGAGGGAGGACGAGGGTGGTGCACCGCATACGTCGCCGGGTGAAGGAGACGACCGGCCGCCGGCGCCCGCTCCCCCGCCCGGCCCGGGGGTCGGGCGGGGCCGCGCCGCCGAACGACACCCCGACCAAACCCGCCCCCCAACCGGAGGAGCCGATGCCGATGGTGGACGACTTCCCTCCCCCGGAGTTGCGGATTCCCGGACCCGACCAGCTCGACGGCCGGATGATGCCCTGGCCGTGGCCGCTTGTCCTCGACCAGCAGGTCGTCACCTGCGCCGGATGCGGGACGTATCGGGATTGGCTCGTCCTCTCCACCGACGACGGGATCCAACTGCGGTGCCGAGCCGGCCACCAGCAGCACGAGGAGCGACTGGACATCGCCTGGTACAACCGGCATGCCGGACCCGCGGACGCCACGCACGCCACCTTCGCGGACTGCCTGCGCCACCTCGGCCACTGACCCCGTCCCGAGCCGCACCGCGCTGAACGAACTCGACGGTGCGACCACGGGCGGGAGCCCCCGCTTCCCGCACAAGGCGGAGGTCACCTTCGCTCACGCAGGCGCCGGCGACGCGGAACTCACCCGGGAGATGTACAGCGGCACCATCGCCAAGCCGCTCCGGGACACCGACCGGATCTTCGAGGCCATGACAGGCTGCCCGGAGCGCCGACTCCCCCGCGGCAGCACCCCCGTCGGGGTCACCGCCCACCTTCCCTGCGCCTCGGGGGCGAGAGGTGGTGCCAACTACCGGCTCTCTCCGCCGAGACCAGGCGAGCGTCATCACACAGACCGCCATCGGTGAAGAGAATCCACTGATGGTTCCCTTCGGTTTCCCCGACCGGTCGACCGGCACCTCCAGAAAGCCCTCACCCGGGCGAGCCCCGGCCCCGGACACCC